>DATKYK010000030.1 GCA_035528575.1 Dehalococcoidia bacterium
GCGGGTATCGTCAGGGATATCGACACAAACTGATGTTCGTCTGGATCGAGGGTCATTGTCTGGGGATTGAAGGTGAACCACTCAGCCGGCGGCTTGATATCCGTCTGTCCTGGCATGTAACCTATGTGCACTTCGTAGATACCGCGCCCATCGCCGCTGTTGATGACAGCGATCTCGGGCAGGTCGTAGCTCTCCCCTTGAATCAGCGGGCACTCTAAGACGATCCTGGCAGTATCCGTGGCCACTCCCCAGCTAGCAGCGGAAGCCACCGTACTAACGATGAGAGTCATCGGGGCTGCTGGCACTACCACCGCTGCCAGCGAGAAGATCAGCACAAGTGCTGCTACTATGTAAACCATCTTTGCTTTCATTTCTCTGCTCTTGTTATTGGTTTTGTACTTAGGTACTACTCCGATTAAAATCCCGTCCGAGAAGAATGCGACGAGTTTTAAGCGGAACTTAGAGTGGAGTTTAAATAAGAAAACCTCAAGCGATAGGCTTCTCTGCCCAGCTTAAAGGCTTGTTTTTGGGCAAAACCATAGATTCACCATACTTCCTTATTAGCCGATATTCATTTTTTTTAGTGAATCCTCGGTTTTCCCGTATGTGATTGTGGCTATCTGCAGGAAGTGCCTGGCGAAACGCTCATATAAATAGTAACACAAGATGCGCCATTTGTCTGTAGAGAAACTCTGTATTTTTTGTGGGGAAAGTATGTATCTTTTAGTGTGGGGAAAACCCTTACAAAAATGGGGTTTTTTGTAGGGAGGCCTTGGCACAGGTCAATATCGTAGTGCGGGCCGGCGGGCTCAAGGATGCTGGCTATAAGAGAGGCCACCCATGTTGGCTAGCCCCAGTAATCCGCCTGGCTAGCATATTTGCGCCACTGCCCGTTGTGAAAGCGATAGTACTCCTGGGGGCATAGCAACATTGGTATCACCCTCGATACCTACTCCCACGTGATGCCCAGACTCCAAGAAGCAGCGGCACTTCGCTTCGAGAAAGGGCTACAGGAAGCCTCAGAGCAGCCCTCTCAGGAAATGTTTGCAAATGGTTAGCAATTCTGGCCTAGCCGGTTGACAGCATGTGATTATTGTATGTATATTAGAAAGAGCGCCCGTAGCTCAGCGGACAAGAGCATCGGTCTTCGGAGGATGAGCAAGGCACGACGTCCCATATAGTCTGAGATAGTTACGCTGTCCGCTCCGGCACCCAAAACTACGAGACGACACATTTTACCACAAAAACTACCACCGTCGGGGAGCGTCACGGGGAGCGTCACCCATTCTCGGATAGCCCCCCAATCAATCCAAGTCTAATATTAAAATCGGCTTAGTTTAGGGGGGCAGGTCAGAGATCCATTAGGATGACATAGATACGATGGTATATGGTATAGAAATGAGAAGGGGAAATGCCTAAAGCGAGGGTGAATGGGATCAGCCTCAACTACAATGTAGAGGGACAGGGAGAACCCTTAATCTTGATGATGGGCTGTGGGGGCCCGGGTCGTTTTTGGTTTTTCCAAACCCGTGTTTTCAAAAAGCATTACAAGGTCGTTACCTTTGATGCCAGAGATGCTGCATTCGGAAAAACAGATAATCCAAGCGAACCTTATACTATGAAGACGATGGCGGATGACACGATCGGTTTGATGGATCATCTTGGCATTGATCGAGCTCATATACTGGGATTCTCGATGGGAGGTATGATTGCGCAGGAGCTTACCATCAATTATCCCGAACGGGTACAAAAGCTTGTCTTGGCGTCGACGGTCTCGTCGGCAAGTCAAATTGCCCCAGAGTTGCTGGGACTTTTTGGTCTCCATGAGGATTTCTCTGACGGGGACTGGGCAAGTGTAGATGTTAGGCAGGGCTTCGGCTCGGCAACTTCCCTAGCTTTCAACAGCAGGCTGTACAGGATGCTTGTGGGGCTGCTATTCCCTATCTGCGATAGATTGGGTTGGTTTGAGCGTCTTAAGGGGCAACGTGGGGCAGTTGCAGGTTGCGATACCCTCGACAGGCTGCACACCATTAGAGCTCCAACCTTGGTGATTGTGGGAACTGAAGAAAGGTGTGTGCAAATTCACGTCTCAGAGGTGATGGCAAGCAGGATACCGAATGCTAAGCTGGTCAAAGTTGATGGCGGGTCACATGCACAAGTTTTTGAAATGAGGAGTAGATTTAACAAGGAGGTCTTGGATTTCTTGCGCAGTGGCTGATTGTGATCCAACTACCAATGGGTATTTTGTAGATGCTATTGAGGTAGAATTATTAATGACTGTTTGTGCGTTGCACTATTATAGTACAAGCAAATCAAACATCCCTATGTTCGTGAATTGGTAACCTCTGAAGCTGTGGTAGGTTCAGGAACCATCTGAAGTAGTGACCTCAATTTGGGCTGGACTGTGCTGCAATGACCAGCCCCCGGTTATTATATCACTCCCAGAGTTAGACTTTCCGGTATTTGACCTGCACCCACTATTTTGTCCACTTATCAGTTTAGTATTGCCAGCATTATACCACCACAAGACAAGGAGATTTCTCTACTGCTGAACCGACTCCTGGGTGACGTTAGGTTAATCAAGTAGCCGCCAGTCCCAGGACGAAGCCCGCTCGGGCAAGGCAAGGCTACGCTGGCGTTCAAGTGAGGCAATAAGAAGGGGAGCTATCTTAACATCTCTAGTAGACCGCTGTTCTATTCACTTCAAGCTATCTTGAGAAGAGTTTCAAAAGAGAAGCGAAAATACCACCAGGTAATAATGTAAATAATCCCACAAAAAGAGCACCTAGACCTATAACCGATAGTACAAGGTTAATCGCCCAACCCGTCTCTAGCCAGCTGATTATATAGCCGATTAGAACGGCTACTCCAATCAATGAGAGTCTAGCAATAATGCAAAGGCGATTATCGTCTTCATGAGACTAATAATTTTGACAATACACTGGTTCATCGCCCAAAGTATCACCTGTTGCTACAAGTGTAATACAATATCCTGTACTACTCTGAGAACATGGCACAATATTAACGGTCATATAATAACGATTTCCCGTTGACTGGAACTCATAATCAACATTGCCGTATACGTGCAATGGAGGACATACATAAATAAGATGGGGTTCATCTATGTAAAAATTATCGTTTTTATTGTCATTAATAGTCGCAGAATAGTAGCGTTGACAACACTCAAGGTTGGCGGTGAAATTGCTAAACGTCTTTGTGATTCCTTGACCTGCATCCTCACAACTGAAGACTACAGCCCAAGATTTGTAGTCTGACATGCAAGTTACAGTGCATGGTGTCTGAGTGGGTGTGGGTGTTGGAGTTGGCGTCGGAGTGGGGGTAGGAGTCGGTGTGGGAGTTGGAGTCGGTGTGGGCGTTGGAGTCGGTGTTGGGTACAGTGTAGGTGTAGGTATCGGTATCGGTGTTGGTGTGGGTATGAGTGTTGCCATAGAGGTAGGGGTAGGAGTTGGGGTAGGGATAGGAGTAGGAGTAGGGGTGGCTGTCGGTCCTGCAGTGCCAATTGCAATAATCGAAACTATAGCAATTAGGCATATTGCTATTATTACCACGAGAATTATTTTCATTGGCTCCCCCCAATCCGCCTGGCTGTACTCTTTGCGCCATTATAGCAAAATTGGCATTACCCTTGATACCTACTCCCACGTGATGCCCGGACTCCAAGAAGCAGCGGCACTTCGCTTCGAGAAAGGGCTACAGGAAGCCTCAGAGCAGCCCTCTCAGGAAATGTTTGCAAATGGTTAGCAATTGTGGCCTAGCCGGTTGACAGCATGTGATTATTGTATGTATATTAGAAAGAGCGCCCGTAGCTCAGCGGATCAGAGCATCGGTCTTCGGAACCGAGGGTCGAGGGTTCGAATCCCTCCGGGCGCGTATCTTAGTAAAACTCTCCTACAGACATTTTGCCGACAAACCTTCTACGTACGCTTGCGCCTGAGGTGTTGATCCCAATTATTTTCTACCTGCATCGTCAGTCTCCCACCTAAAGCCCTGCCCTACGGCTGCCGAGTTGCGGTAATCCTCAACCTGACGTCGCTGCTCGTCAGGATTCCACCCTAGTAATCGCCCCATCTCGCGCGCTATAGTATCTGTAGCATCCAGTCCCTGACATGAGCGCATTCCCACGGTACTGCGGCGGAGTAGGAAGTCGCTCAATGTTATTGCTCCCTCATCGATAGAGTACCAAACTTGGGCAAGAATATCCGGGCTATGAGGACAGAGATTCTGGCCTCCCCGTGCATCCTTTTCAACCAGGTCGAGCACACGGCGGAAGCGAGAGCCGTAGAGGTTACCAAGGTGAGTAATAGTATCCATGGAGAGACCGCTTTCAAGCGCAGCTTGCTCCATTGCTTCTTGTGAAGGAGACGGTGCTCCGGGCAGAGGAATTTTTGCCGTGCTGCTGAGAGTTTTTAGGCCAAGCTTGCGACAAACCAGATTCACTGTATCCTCCGCTACAGCACGGTATGCTGTTATCTTGCCACCTAATACCGATATAAAACCACCCACACCATCTTTTTTCTCATGATCTATAACCTGGTATTTCCTGGACAAGTCTCTTGTACTTCGGCTACCCGAATCAGCCAGGGCCCGCAACCCTGCCACGGTATATAATACGTCCCCCAATTCCAAACTAGGGAAGGCTTCACGCACGCCTTCGAGTATATATACCACGTCCTCTTTCTTGGCTTCTACGATATCCAGGTCTCCCGAGTACTCTGTGTCAGTTATCCCAATAAGGGAGTAGTCCAACCATGGAATAATAAAGAAATGCCTCCCTTTGGCGATGGAGAACATAGCAATGGCGTGGCGGGAGATTTGAGGTGTAACGATATGAATACCTTTGCTTCGACGCACTACAGGTGGCGAGCCTGTGCCCATCATCTCGACTACCGACTGTGCCCAGTGACCTGTAGCGTTTACCACGAGGCGTGATCTCACCTTATAAGCTTCCCCTGATAGGACATCGCGGACCTGCACCCCCGAGACAGAGCTGCCTAATCTCTGGAGTCCGGTAACCTCGGCATAATTGACTGGAGAGGCACCGAGTTCTGCAGCTGCGATGACGTTTTCCAGGCAAAGCCGCTCCACAAAGGGAGCCTGGCAGTCATAATAGAGATAAGAGCCCTTCAGCCCCTTCAGTTCCAGGTCTGGCTCCATTTCTATAGTCTCATGACGGGTAAGGCGCTGACGCGAAGGAAGAGACTTATCGAATGAAAGCATATCGTAGAGGGGTAGTCCGAATGCCAGCGCCACCCGCTGCGAGGTACTGTTCATCGGTATAATAAAAGAACGGGGATGCACCAGGTGGCTAGCAATAGAGAGGAGTATCTCCCGCTCCCGGAGACCCTGACGCACCAGACTAAAATCAAGATGTTGCAGGTAGCGCAACCCCCCGTGAATAAGTCTCGACGAGCGGGAAGTCGTGCCAGAGGCGAAATCCTGCTTCTCCAGGAGTAGGGTATGAATACCGCGGAGTGCAGCATCCCGGGCGATACCTGCACCCATAATGCCTCCTCCTACGACAATAAGATCGAAGGTCTCAAATTTAAGACTATCGAAGTCCCTCTTGCTCATATAATCCCCCCCTTCTAATAAATCCAGTTCTAGTATTTTACCTGGACCGATTTTTGGGGTCAGGTCACTTCATAGAGTAGGCTTGCATCGGTCCGTTTCATGTTTTCCACGGAGACTATAACATTCACCAGCAATATGTCAACAGTGTCCCTGAATTGCTCGAGCAGCGAATGGCTGCATTGCACTATGCCAAGTCATGCCTATTTGCTTTCACTGCAATAAAAGTGGCACAGTTCTTGCTACACTACAAAACAGATGTCGTAGTGGCTAAAGAAAGCTTGTCAGGGAAGGGCCTGGATATGCATTTGCTGATGCCGGCGTAGAAACCATACAAACGGAAAATAGGTCTTTGAATGAACTGATGGGCTAAATACTAAGGAACTTGCCTTCAAGCTAGAGGATGATGTTGCCGTAGTCAAATCGTCGAGCCCATTTAAATATCTCAAGCCACAGTATCCTTTGAGACAGTGTCCAGGAACTGTTCAAAGCAGCCATAGACCTAACGTTCAAGATGCGACGTATCGTTCAGGACATTCTCATTAGTTGGTTTCTACGATTAAGATAGCCCGGCAAGGTAGATAAAGGAGCTAGCGAAGAGGAAATCTCAAGTAGTTAACATTATGTCATTTGTCAGGAGCTAGAGAGGAGAATATCGCTTAAAGTTCGATTTTAGGCGACAGTGAGCGGCATTCTGCATTTTCTATTTTGAGTGGCCGTCTATTCCAGCAGCAGCCAGTATATCCGGGACCACTTCCTCTTTGCCGATTGCCATTATATGTACTCCATCGCAGATTGAATTTTTTTTCAGTGTGGCGATCATGCGGCCGGCAATCTCTATACCCTTGTTGAGCGCCTCACCCTTGGGAGCGCTCGCCAGTTCATCGATCAGGTTCTGGGGCACAAATATGCCCGGTACGTTCTCGTTCATATACTTCGCCATTCTGGCTGATACCAGCAGGACTATCCCTGCCAGGATCTTGACGGGGAACTGTCGGGCATAGTCCATGAACTTGCTGAAGTTATCCAGGTCATAGATTGCCTGGGTCTGGATAAACTCGGCTCCGGCCTCCACCTTCTTTTCGAACTTGATCAGCTGGGGTTCGATAGGGTTTGCCTCTGGAGTTACTATGGCCCCGGCACAGAACTCAACCGCACCATCGAGGTCGTTTCCTCCCAGGTCCTTTCCCGATTCCATTTGTCTGATTGTCCTGAGCAGTTGGACCGAGTCGAGTTCGAAAACGCCTTTGGCCTCCTTGTGATCTCCAACCGGTATGGCGTCACCGGTGAGGCAGAGGACATTCCTTATATCCCTGGTGTATGCCAGCAGGAGTTCGGCTTGAAGCGCCATTTGATTACGGTCGCGGCAGGTCATTTGCAGTATAGGTTCGCCACCTCGCTCTCTGATCTCCAGGCAGCCGCCGATAGAGGGAAAGCGCATCACCGAGCTCTGGTGATCGGTAACATTTAAGGCGCTCACCTTGTCCTTGAGGATGTCTATATGGTGGCGCATCTTCTCGATGTTGGTGCCTTTTGGCGGGCCGATCTCGCTGGTCACTATGAACTTACCGGAGTTAAGCGCTTCCTTGAAGCTCATTTTTCTCCTCCTCACTGGATTATGGTGATGCGTGGACGGGGCATCACCTGGGAATTCCTGGGGGGATGGTACTTTTTCATCAGGTCTAGCCTGCCTTGCTGCTTGAGGCGATTGTAGATAAGCGTCCAGGCGCAATCTTTATCAGGGTCGACTTCGCATTTTCCATTGTTTGTGCCGCCGCAGGGCCCGTTCAGCATTCCCTTGTGGCATGCGGTGAGGGGGCAGATACCGGCGGTATAGCCCAGCACACATTGGCCGCACTGGTCACAAACCTCGTGGAAGCAGCCTGGCCCATCCTCGAAGCCGATGAATAGGGTGTCCAGGGCGGGGATGACCGGCTTTTCCATATAGGAGCCTACTCTCTGCACCCCCAGGGCGCAGGACATCACCAGGAGGCAGTCAGCACTCTGAATGGCGCCATTTACTTCGCTCAGGGATACCTCGGTCATCTCATCGCAGGCGGTGGGAATGACCGTCCATCCGCTGACCATCTTGTCCAGGCCCTGCAACCTCTCCTTCATATCCAGGACCTCTTCCCTGCCGCCGGTCCTGGTCATGGTAGCGCAAGTGCCACAGCCAATGATGTAGAGTCTTTTCAGTCCGTCGAGTTGCTGCTCGATCTCCTCAAGAGACTTTTGCCTAGTAATTGATTTCATGCTCTACCTCCGTAGAATAAATCCGAATTTCTAAATTCGGAACGAATTCAAAATCCCCATACTGAATATTTAAAATGCAGATACCAAATGTGACAACCCGAGCATAGATCCCTCAAAATACTTCTGTCACTTCGATTCCTCTGGATAACACCATTTCAGAGGGTACACCGGTTATTAGTGATTTAGAGGTCAATATTTCATGTTTCCAGGTCGCACCTCAGGCAACGCCTGGCTTCTTGCCTGGCTACCTCCTCGGAGAAGCCTCGCTCGATCTCTTCAAAGGTAGTTTTTCTTTCCTGAGCAAGAAGCTTCGGCATCTCTAACCTGGGCTGGATTTCCCAGGATTCCTCGCCCTCTTGGCCGCCTTTTTCTCCGTTGCCCCTCTGCCTTAGATCGTACATTTCCACACGTGAGGTATCGTCCCTAAGATACTTGTCTATTGCAATGGCCACTCTCCTCCCGGCAGCGACGGCGTCTATGATGAAACCTGGCCCGAAGACAAAGTCCCCTCCAGCAAAGACACCGGGAACATTGGTCGACAGAGTATTGCTATCGACAGCTAGCCTCTCCCATCGAGTGCGCTCTAGAGCACTATCGGCGGGTAGAAACGACAGGTCAGGGGCTTGACCTATGGAAACAATAACTGTGTCTGCCTCAACGAAGAACTCGGAACCGTAAATCGGGACAGAGCGTCGCCGTCCGCTCTCGTCCATCTCACCCAACCTCCTCCTGATACATTGAAGTCCGGTTACCCTCCAATTATCGCTGACCATCCGGACGGGGCTAGTTAAGAAATTGACTTTAATGCCCTCAGCCACGGCTTCCTCGTAGTCGGCATCGGTGACAAGCACCTGTTCCCGTGCCATCATTTCATAGGCGTTTACTTCTTCGGCTCCAAGGCGAACAACGGTAAGGCAAACATCTAGTGCCACATTGCCAGCACCGATAACGGCCACTCTTCGTCCAATATTGATCGGCCGTCCGATCTTCACATCGCGCAGGAACTGAAGACCATAGTAGAGTCCCTCTATGCCTTCAACTTCGCCGGGTATACCTACACGCTGGCTTCTCTGAGCCCCAGCGGCGATAAACACTGCATCGAACCCTTCTCTCTTCAGATGATCGATGGTGTAGTTGGTATTGATCGGGGTGTTGTATTTTATTTCCACTCCCTTTTTGGCGATATAATCGATTTCCCTCTGGATAACCTCTCCTGGCAATCGGAATGCTGGGACGGCGACGGAGAGCATCCCTCCACCTAATGGCAGCGCCTCAAAGACTGTAACTGGATAACCTGCCTGAGCCAGAAAGTAAGCGCAACTCAGCCCGGTGGGCCCTGCTCCGACCACAGCTACTCTCTGGCTCTGGGTTTGGGGGAAGGGTTCCGGTGGGGGCAATTCACCCGCGTGGTCGAAATACCAGTCGGCGGCGAAGCGCTTGAGTGGTCTTATAGCTACTGACTCGTCGAGTTCCCCGCGGCGGCAGCGCCCCTCACAGGGATGATGGCAGATGCGGCCACAGATCGAGGGAAAGGGGTTCCGCTCCCTGATTGTTTCAATAGCATCCAAATATTCGCCCGCGGCGATGTGAGCCACATATTTGGGTATGTTGATCCCCGCCGGACATGTATGCTGGCAGGGGGATATCATCAAAGCATCGCAGACTGCACCTGGGCATTTCTTCTCCTTTATGTGGGTCTCATACTCACCGAGGAAGTATTTGAGAGTGGTAAGCACAGGGTTGGGGCAGCTCTGGCCAAGGCCACAGAGCGAGCATTCCTGGACAACCTTGGCGATAGTGATCAAAGTGTCGATGTCTTCATCACGTCCCTTTCCCTGGGTGATCCTGGTCAGGATCTCCAGCATTTGCTTGGTCCCTAAACGGCAAGGGATACATTTCCCGCAGGACTCTGCTTGGGTGAAACTGAGGAAATATCTAGCTATTTCTACCATACAGGTGCTATTGTCCATCACCACCATTCCGCCTGAACCCATGATAGAGCCGAGTTTGGCCAGGGAATCGAACTCCACAGGGACATCCATAAACTGGGTTGGAATGCATCCACCCGAAGGGCCGCCTGTCTGTACCGCCTTAAACTGCTTACCCCGGGGGATACCGCCTCCAATATCGAAGATGATAGAGGCAATGGAGGTGCCCATAGGCACCTCGACCAATCCGCTAATGGCAATCTTCCCGGTGAGGGCGAACACGGCTGTTCCCTCATTCTTCTCCGTGCCCAGGCTGCTGAACCAGTCAGCTCCCTTGCTTATGATCTGCGGGACATAGGCGAAGGTCTTGACATTGTTCAGCACGGTTGGTTTGCCATCCAGCCCCTTTTCCACCGAGCGAGGTGGTGTCTGTCGTGGCATACCTCGTTTGCCCTCAATAGAGCGCATCAGTGCCGTGGACTCCCCACAGACGAAGGCCCCTGCCCCTTCGCGAATCTCAATATCGAAGCTGAAGTCCGAGCCGAAAATATTCTTGCCCAGAAAGCCATGCTGTATCGCTTGGAAGATCGCTATCCTGAGCCGCTCAACCGCCAGGGGGTATTCGGCACGGACATATATGTAGCCCTTGCTGGTTCCCACAGCGTACCCGGCAATAGTTAACCCTTCGATAACTGCATGAGGATCGGCCTCAAGGATGGAACGGTCCATAAATGCACCCGGGTCACCTTCATCACCGTTACAGATGACATACTTGGGCGTGCCCACGGCTCGGCGACATCCCTCCCACTTGCGTCCGGTGGGAAACCCTGCACCACCACGGCCCCTTAGGCCGGACCTCTTGATCTCCTCGATGACCTCCTCAGGCGTCATCTTAACAAGAGCCTTCTCTAAGGCTTGGTAACCGCCATTGGCAATATAGTGATCGATTTTCTCAGGGTTTATGTGTACAATGTTTTGCAGGATAATGCGCTGCTGTTTCTTGTAGAAGTTTATGTCTGAATAGAGAGGTACGGCTTGCCCAGTCACGGGGTCACGGTAGAAAAGACGCTCAACCGGCTTGTCATCGCGAAGATGGGAACTCACAATCTCCGCGACGTCCTCAGTTTCAACATGGGTATATAAGATGCCGTCGGGCTCAACGAGCACATTAGGCGCCTCGGTACAGAAATCATCACAGCCGGTGAACTCCACCTCTGCGTTTGTTAGCCCTTGCCTCTCTACCTCGACCTTGAATGCCTCGTAGATGGTATCAGCTCCTCTGGAGATACTCCCTGTCCCTCGCCAAACGAAGACGGTGCGGTGATTCACCATGCTACCCCCCACCCTTCCTGTTTGCGAAGAGTTGAGCTATCTTCTTGGGATTCATGTTGCCATGGGTGTCCTTTCCAACGACTATGTTGGGTGCCAAGGCACAAACGCCGATGCAGGCAACGGTCTCCAGGGTGTATTCAAAATCGGGACTAGTCTCACCTTCTTCGAGGCCGAGATGATGCTTTACCAATTTAAGTATGGTCTTTCCGCCACGTACATGGCATGCGGTGCCTCGGCATACCCGGACAATCTTTTTCCCGCGGGGGGTAGTGTAGAGCTGTTCATAGAAGGTGATCACCCCCTGCACCTGTGTTGGGAAAAGGCCGGTACCTCTGGCTATGAGCTCTATTGCCTGGGGGGGAATATATCCGCATTCCTGCTGGATATCCTGAAGCAAGGGGATTAAGGGCCACCCCTGATATCGGTAGCTCTCTATGATCTCGACTATCCGTGTCATGTCGGGTTCAGGCATTTTCTGAAGATTACCCATGATGTTAAATCCTTTTCAGCCTTACGGCACATGCTTTGAGTGCTGGGGTCTTTGCCCGGGGATCAAGAACGATATCAAATAGTTGATTGACAGGTGCCCGCGGGAAGCAAACAGGCATGAAAAGAACCCCTTCAGGTAGCGCATCGGTGAGTCTGGCTACTGCCGTTACCTCACCTGCGGGCGATATAACCCTGACCTGGTCACCCTGGCTTATCCCGACCCGCTTAGCATCAGACTTGCCAAGTTCTACGAATGCCTCTGGCGAGAACTCTCTCAGGCGTGGGGACCTGGAGCTTCTGGAGCCGTTACCGGCATGGTAGAGGATGCTCCCGGTTAGCAGGGTGAGATTATAACTGTCTTTTAATGTCTCCGTTGGCGGCTCATATTGCACCGGGGAGAAGCGGCCGAACCCGCTGGGAAACTGGCCCTTGTACAGGCGCCTTGCTTTAAGCGGGTCACGGTCCAGCTTAGCCCGGGATATAACCTTGGGCTCTCTTTCCTCTGTGACCTGATACAGCGGAACCAGTTCCCGCATTTCATCCATGACCTGCTGGAGTGAGGAATAAGGCATCGGATAGCCCATTTTATTGGCTAGCCTGAGGATTATTTCCCCGTCTGGTAAGCTGTCACCAAGTGGCTGGATAACCCTGCGCACCTGTTGTACCCTTCCCTCGAAATTGGTGAAGGTGCCTTCCTTTTCGGCGAAGCTAACAGCAGGTAGGACTACCTTCGCCAGTTTGGCTGTCTCGGTAAGGAACATGTCCTGAACCACTAGGATATCGAGGGATTCCAGCGATTCCCTTATCAGTGCCGGGTTGGGGAAGCTCAAGAGTGGATTCTCTCCCATGATGTACATACCCTTGAGCTTTCCCTCTCTTGCGCGGTCCATCATTTCTATAGCGGTTAGTCCGGTATCAGCAGGCAGTTCAGTTCCCCAGCGATCTGCGAACTTCTTCCTTGATTGCTTATCCTCCACCGGCTGGTAGCCGGGGAGCAGATCAGGCAAAGCACCCATGTCACACGCGCCTTGCCCGTTGCAGTCCCTTTGTAGCGCAAAAATGCCTCCACTGGGCCCGATGTTCCCGGTCAGCATGGCCAGATCAGCAAGCGCTGTTACGCTATCGGCTCCAGTTATATGCTGGGTGATCCCCTCGCCATAGATAATCGAAGCAGAGTTCGCTCCGGCGAATAGCCGTGCTGCGTTACTCACCTCTTCACAGGGAACACCGGTGACCTCCTCCACGTACTCAGGCGTATATTTAGCTATAGCATTGCTGAGTGCCTCAAAGTTATCTGTTTTTCTGGCAACAAACTCTTCATCTAAAAGGCCCTCATCGATAATAACCCTTGCCATACCATTTATGAGAGCTATATCTGTACCGATATGGGGTCTTAGCCAGAGTTTGGCAAACGAAGCAAGTCTTGTTTGTTGTGGGTCAACCAGTATTAACCTGGCGCCTTTATATTTGACTGCTCGTTTCAATGCATAGCTAACAATAGGGGCAGATGAGGCAGGGTTAGCCCCGATAACCATGAGCACCTGTGATTCTTCAATGGCATCAATATGGTTTGTGGTGCCTGGAAAGCCAACGGCCGATCC
Source organism: Dehalococcoidia bacterium (assembly GCA_035528575.1). Lineage (NCBI taxonomy): Bacteria > Bacillati > Chloroflexota > Dehalococcoidia > Dehalococcoidia bacterium. The sequence goes on from DATKYK010000030.1 coordinate 13,193, forward strand.
CAGGCCGATAATATTTGCTGTGCTATACATACGACTGCCGTTGTCAATGTTGTTGGTGCCCAACACACTGCGAGCCAACCGCTGTAACAGGTAATTTTCCTCGTTGGTGCACTTGGAGGAACTTAGAAAAGCTAGGCTACTGGGGCCATTATTCTGCTTTATCCGGATGAGTTCGGCGGCTACCAGTTCCAACGCATGTTCCCAGGATATCGCCTCAAAGTCTCCGTTTACCTTTACCAGGGGGCTGGTTAGTCTTTCGGGGCTATGCACGAAATCGTAGCCATAGCTTCCCCTGACACAGAGTGTGCCATGGTTGACCGCACTTTCCTTAGCCGGTCTCGATCTTAATATTAGGTTGTCTTTAACCTCAAGGTCGATGCTGCACCCACAGCCGCAAAGCGGACAGATAGTTGATACTGTTTTCGACGCTGTACCGCTGTATGTCCGCTTCTTCTCCATTAGCGCGCCGGTGGGACAAATTGCAACACAGATGCCGCAGAAGGTACACTCTGATTTTTCCAGTGAAACATCTTGCAGTGTCGCTGGCTTTGATGCAAACCCACGGTTCATGTAGTCGATAGCGCCCTCGACAACTAGTTCGTGATCCGCCCGGATGCACTTAGCGCACAGGATACATTTGCTCAGGTCTCTCTCGATGAAAGGGTTAACCTCTTCAATTACGGCTGGCTGGGGTATCTTACAGAGATCCACCAACCCGATTCCCAAATCTGAAGCGATCCTGCGTAGCTCGCAGCGGTTACCCTTATCGCACACCAGGCAGGAGTCGGGATGGCTTGCCAGTATAAGTTTGATAATAGTCTTGCGGCATTCCTCAACCTTGGGTGACTTGGTATTGATTACCATTCCCGGGTTTATGGGGGTTACGCAGGATGCCAGGAGTGCACCTGCGCGTTCGTCTTCAACCAGACAGATGCGACAGGCTCCAATCGGGGTTAGATGGGGATCGTGGCACAGTGTGGGTATTTCTACACCAGATTCTCGCGCTAGTTCCAGTAAAGTCATTCCGGGGTGGCCGCTGACCTCAACTCCATCAAGTGTAATAGTAATAGCTTCCAATAGTAGTCTCCCTGACATTTAGGGGCTAGGCATCTTATAGGTCCGACACGGTTACATGTAGCATAAGGGCTCAGTCCGAAGCTGGAGCAGGCCTTTGCAGACGCTTTCCCACATAATGGACAGCCCTTATAGCATTCACCAGTTGAGCGCTTGCAGCTCGCTTAGGGATGAAACCATAAGCTCCTATCTGCTCGGCGGCAAGGATATTCTCCTCGTCGTCGTATTGAGATAACATCACAACTCTCGTTTGAGGGTATTTGTTATATATCTGCTTGGTCGCTTCTAGACCGTTCATTTCAGGCATCACTATATCCATTATCACAATGTCAGGGGAAAGATTACCTACTTTTTCCAGCGCATCTTTCCCATTCTCAGCTTGACCAATCACTTCAATGTCAGTTTGTAGCTCTAGTACAGATTTGATGCCGTCCCTGACTACCCAATGGTCATCCACTATCAGCACTTTTATGCGCTTGGTTGCCCTTTCCAGAATTGTATGGGCTCTGGAGGCTAACGCACCAGGCTCAACCGGCTTTGAAACATAGTCCTCGGCATCCATCAACGCTGCCTCGTCTCTCCTCCACCCCTTGACGAGTTGCTTTTCAGGGGGTGCATCCATGACTATAATGGGCAAATCCTTGGTCTTGGGATTCTCTCTCAACCATTGATGCAGCGAGAACGCTTCTCCACGGGGGCTCAGTGTTCCCAGAATTACCAGGTCAGGATTTAGCGTCTTGACTGCTTCCTGTGCCTCTGCTTTGCTGGAGGTGGTAACAACCTCACATGCCGCACTCGTCAGAGCGCCTTTTAAAGCTGAGGCAAAATCCGGTTCGTCATCTACGATTAGGATCTCTCTCTTCTCCACCCGCTTCTCTTCCATGAATCTCCTCCCGCTATTTACTATGATATATTTATTATAAATCGCCCGCGTCTATACGTGAATAGGGATTTACCCTCAGATGTGGAAGGATTGCCCCTTGAATCATGGGAAATAACCCCTCAATTGTGAAATGATAAAATAAGGGGCAAACTCGGAGGTTCGCCCCTTATTTGTATCTCTAGCGGGATGAAGGCATGAATCGTCGTGCTTGGGTGAGGTTCACACGGTTATGATTCCTCGCCGTAAAGCATACTTGACCAGCTCTATCGTATTATGAATGCCCAACTTGTTCATTAGACTGGTCTTGTGCCCCTCAACCGTTTTGGGAGTAATAGTCAACATCTCCGCTATCTGTTGGGTCTTGTATCCTTCAACAACTAGTTTGAGTATTTCTCGCTCTCTATCGGTCAGTTGCTCATAATGATCTTTTATATCCTCCTTTAGTGCTACCCGCTGATAGTCTTCAACGAACAGCTTAGCTATAGCAGGAGATAAGTAGGATTCTCCAGCAAATATAGCCCGGATCCCGGAAATAAGCTCTGAAGACGCTGCAGTCTTGCTAATGAATCCATTAGCTCCGGCTTGGATGACTGGGAAAACGTGGTCTTTATCATCATACTGAGTGAGAATCAGGATCTTGATCTCTGAAAATTCCTTTCGTATACGGCGTATGGCTTCCAAGCCACCCATAATGGGCATGGCCATATCCATCAGAATGACATCTGGCAGTAATTGCCGAGCCTTTTCTAGCCCTTCCCTTCCATTAGCTGCCTCGCCCACTACCTCCATATCTCCAGCCAATGCCAACAGGCTGCAAATACCATCTCTAACAATGGCGTGATCATCCACTATCAGCACGTTTATCTTTCGCATCAGCTTTGCTCCAATACACTGGTACTCTTACCAAGATACTAGTGCCTTTTCCTGGCTGTGACTGGATATCACAGGTACCATCAAGGAGGTTCGCTCTCTCTTTCATGCTGAATAGTCCTCGTCCGCGACCGCTTTCGTCCACCTCAATTGGCATCGATGCATCAAACCCCTTGCCATCATCCTCGATTTGCATTGTTAGCTCGTCTGAATTGCACCGCAGACTTATCACTACGTTCTTGGCCTGGGAGTGCAAAGCGATATTGGCGATTGACCCCTGTGCGATGCGGTAAAGCCCGAATTCAACCTCGGAAGGCATGCGTTCCTCCATACCTTCCTGCTCTACCGATACGTTGATCCCTGCCGACTGAAGGCGATTCTCGGCTATTTGGCGGATGGCGGGGCCCAGCCCGAGACTATCCAAAGCTGTTGGCCTGAGAGACTTCATTATTTTATTGATCTCCGAATTTAGCTGAAGGGAGATATTATAGGCCTGTTCAAGCTTGGCCTTGAAGGCGGCATTGCCAAAGTCGGAGGCATTAGCGATGTTTAGGAGTGCTTGCATGTTAAGTGAGAGACCGGTCAGCGACTGGCTGGTTTCGTCATGTAGTTCGCGGGCGACCCTGCCTCGCTCTGCTTCCTGTGCTATCAACATATAACGGGCAAGTTGTCGATAGTTCTCCCGTTCCTTTCTCAACTGGCTATATAGCTCAGCCTGCTCAATAGCAACACCCACCTGATCCCCAATTGTGTGTAGTAAATGCATATCATCCTGGGTGAAGTGATGCGGCAGACGACTGGCAACATTCAACACACCGAGTACAGTGTCTTTGGCGCGGAGGGGGACGCTTAGAAATGCCTTAAGACCCTCTGTGCTTATCAAAGTGAGCCAGGCAGCGCGCGGGTCGGTAGAAATGTCCTCGAGCAGCACGGCCTTTCCATTTTGGGCCACCCTGCCGGCAACACCCTCACCGACCTCGAGGCGTATCTCCTCAGCATATTTGTCGGACAGTCCACGGTGGACGCGGTAGGAGAGCGTTTGCGTTTGTTCATCTATAATGAGGATTCCTCCGATAGTACCTTGCATGATCTCAAGCACGGTATCTAGGGCGACGTTAAGGACAGCATCCAAATCCCACAACCCGCTTACTGCAGCTGAGATCCGGCTTAGGGCTAGAAGCTCGCGATAGGGCTTCTTGGTCTTGCCTTCTACGTCGTGAAGGTTAGACCCCAAGCTGGTAGGGTTAGCATATTGTGTATCTCCTTCGTTTTTCGCTTCCATTCCTGTTACCTTCACTTCTCAGAGAATTAAGCGTACATGAAGTTACATATTCTTGTCAATCGGTAGTGGGTGAGCATGCAGCGATATGCAGTAGACAACCTCGATGATAATTTTGGTCGCTATGAGTATTTGAAAGATGTTGACATCTTGAGACGTTGTGTATTATGCTCTCTGCAGTGGGAGTCCATGTGTACGCCGGGTGGACGCTACGGGGTTGGTTGTATCAAAATTTTACCAGGGCTAAATTGTAAAAGGGTAAAGAGGCGCATTCGTCTAGTGGTTTAGGACACCTCCCTCTCAAGGACAAATTAGCTTTGAAGTTCACAACTCCCAGTGAACGAAGTCTGTCAACAAGTTCAGGATTTGCCTTCCTCTGTCCTGATAGAATCATTGATAAGTAGGACTTGCTGATACCGAGTTCTTTTGCTATATCGTTCTGTCTTCTCATTGTTTACCTCTCTTCGGTTTTCTCTTCCTTTTATAGTCTAGGCTCAGTACTACCCAGTCACGTCCTATTTTCTTGCCCTTAGCCATTCCGCTATGGCTTCTCTGACAATCTCGTCTATTTGTCTCCCCTCATCATTTGCTATGAGTTGGAGTTTCTCGTAGGTGTTAGGCGCTATGTTCATGTTAAGATTTGTGCTACTGATTTGTTGAGGTACTGTTGCTCCAATCGTCTGCTTTACAGAAGTTACCCCTTCACTTAATTCTTCAAAATAAGCTTCACGCTCAGAATCGATATATCTGTACCGCCCCATAAGCCATTTCCTACCAACAAGCTGAAGGTCACTTAAGTTGGTAACCCACTTGTCCCTGGGTAGTGGTTCAAATGGGTTGAAGTGTATGAACGCAAAACCAGCCTCGTCTTCTCTATCCCCGCCAGCAGGTTTATCATCAACTCCACGAACGGTTGTCTTACCCCACATAGTATAATTCCCATCCGGTTGCTTAGAAATGAAGAAGACCTTCATTCCAGGATAAGCGCGAGAGCCAAATGTTCTACCCTTCGGTGTGCAACCCCAACGGTATTTAATGCGTAGGTCCTGCTCCCAGCAGTGGCCCTTACATACTTCGTCTTCTGGAGAGGGATGGCTGATTTTCACATTTTCTTCGAAGCATAGCCAGCACAAGCTATCCTTACCAGGATTTCTACATGGTGCTTCCCAACTCTGATTATTGTAGAGAACTCGAATTACTAACCCCATTATTAACCACCTCATACTAATAGTATACTATATGATATCTTAGTGTATATAGTATCACATGATATAAAGATTGTCAATACCCAAGGGGTAGATTGGAGCCTAACTATGAGGTAAATGGTAAAAAGAAAAAGCCTTGTATAGCCGACACTATTTGAGTTGAGAAAACTCAGTTCGATAGTCACGAGGGCATGCGTCGCATATGACTTCGGGTATTCTCGGAATGTATAAGTAAAGCTCTCTAAAAAGTCGGCGAGCCAATGTCCACATCCACTCCTTAAACATTATGTAGATTTCATCGTCAGGTTGTGAATCCCAATATGGCTCTGGACAGTCTTTGTTTAATAATTTCCTCATATCTGTGAGATATATAGACTTATCTTTTTTCGGAAGTATTTGTATATATAGGTCTATCATATCTTCTAATTGGTCTAAATCGTTCCACAGTTCACTATCAGGGATATGCTGCTTTAAATATTTAAAAAGCGGGTTTAATTTAAAGTGCCATCTTTGGTTGTTTAGACGGCGTAGTTTGGATACCTTGCCTTTAGAGCTTGATTTTTGTTCTATTTTACAAAAATCCTTTGACCACGCCATTATTTCTATGCCAATATCCTTTAAATTAATGAAGTGTTTTTGTAGTGCTGACTCATAGATACTGGCTGGAACAGGCACTTGGCTCTCGACCTGTTGGCTATCATCATGCTGCCCTGATTTCAGCCGTCCTTTGGCATCCGGTCTTTCTTTTTCCACCAGAGATTGAACCTCTGGTAGCTCACTCACCAGTTTTACTAGCAATTCTACGGGCAATTCCAATAGCTCATCTCGCACCGCTCTTATAGTGTCTCTATGGATTACTCTACCCTCTAACTCCAAAGCAATAACTGTTTTTGAAACATTATCCCCGTATGCCCAATGAGCCCAAATCTCTTTCCTAGTCTCCCACGATTCATTTGTCTTTGCCCAATCAGGCCCTTTTTTAGTCATCCTCAGACCTCAGAAATTCAGCATATATTCAACATTTTATCAGTATAACTTAGCACATAATAGGTTCAACTAAGTATAACATAGCTGCTAGGTAATATTAAAAGGAGGTGCCTTATGGAAATAATGACCGTAAGCAAGGCTGCTAGGCAGGTCGGATGCTCTGAGAGGTGGCTACGACAAGCCGAGAAACAAGGTAAGATTCCCACAGCCCGTCGTGATTTGAACGGGTGGAGGGTCTATACAGAGGAAGACATTGAGAAGTTGAAGTCTTTGCTAATACCCGAAAGCTAAGACAAAAAGCAAGCCCCGACACGCAGCGGTCAACTGGATAGTCGGGGCAAGACCGAACACAGGAGGTTATCCCATGCCCATTTCTGATTGTATAACTGTAACTGGGGGAAGTCAATCCTATAGTGGGGTTATTCGTGTCCCCTCAGACGAAGGAAGCCGAATAATAGGCGTTATTCGTGATTCAACCTTCACTAAGAGCAACTGGCACTACTCCAAGCATATGTGCTGGAAACATCACGCTATCGGCCTAGATAGGGGGGCTTTTGTCGATTATGTGAAATCCCTTGCTACCACTATCATCGTTACTGATAAGGATACCGGGCGGGAATATCGGGCGAGTGTAGAGGATTTCGAGCGGCTTTCCATTGAGGATAACCTGGGCTGGGGGCAGCAGCTCTTTTTACCTCTTAAACACTGGGAGGTCATTGAGCCTGATGGCCATAAACCCCTCCAACTTGCGTTATGGGGAGGTAGGGGGTAAGGATGAGCGCTCCGACAGTACATGAAAATATAGGTCATACGCTCCTTGTATGGGAAGAGGAGCAGTTAAGAATAATAGTCCGGCGAGTGCGGGTTAATCAACGGGATGGCAACGTAACCGGGCAAATCACGATAACAAGTGATGCTCCTAGCTTTGCGGATAATCATCATCTTCACGAATCAGGGTTTAACTTCACTTCTGCAAGTGCGAGACGAACTTTAGCGAAAGATTTAGGAGAGCGGTATCAGGAATTTGATTGGTCACGGATACTGGAGCAGTTATGCAAGGAATTGACGCATATCGTTCGTCGCGGCGAGCCAGCAGTGGAGATTTATACAAATGAAGACGTAGAACCGCCCAAGTATCTGCTATATCCTTTATTACCCCTAAACCTTCCGACCATTGTTTTTGGAGATAGCGGAGTCGGGAAATCAGAGTTTGCCTTGGTAGTAGCGACCTGCGTTCGACTTCCCTGGAGGGATAACACATTAGGGTTTGAGGTTGGCGAAGAAGGGGGCGGAGTACTTTACCTTGATTTTGAGACCGATAAGTCAGACATAGCGTGGCGATTGAAGTGCTTGCAGAGAGGCTTTAATCTACCTGATTTCTCCATCCACCACAGATATTCCACATTAAGCCTCGCCGACGATATAGAGCAAATCCAAGAGATAATATCCCAAAAAAAAGTTAAGCTCATTATTGTTGACAGCCTCGGAGCGGCCTGCGGTGGAGACCTTAATGCTGCGGATGTGGCCCTTCGCTTCTTCAACGCCTTACGCTCCCTTAAGACAACAACCCTAATAATCGCCCACACATCGAAAGACCCTAATGTGAAGCAGAAGACAATCTTCGGCTCTGCGTTCTTTAAGGCTGCGGCACGCTCAGTATGGGAGTGCCGAAAAGCGCAGGAGACTGGTGAGGATGATATAAGCATAGCCCTTTTCCATCAAAAGGCCAATATATCGAAACTTCACCAACCCATCGGCTTCAAGTTCTCCTTTGAAACAGACAAGACTTATTGCAGGCAGCAAGATGTGAAGGGTGTTGCAGAATTCAGAGATGCGTTATCTGCCGCTGTTCAAATACGGGATGTCCTGAAAAGAGGAGCTATGTCAACAGAGGAGATACAGGATGAGACAGCACTAGCGAAAGATACCATACGCAAGACCTTGAATCGGATGAAGGACCGGGGAGAGGTCATCAAACTAGGAACGCATAAATGGGGGTTAGCTTCCCATGAAGAATAACGTGACACAAAAACGGGACAGGGGTATATATATATACCCCCCTGTCCTGTCCTGTTTTTGGGACGTCACGGGACACCTGTCCCGTTGTCCCGTTTTATAGCTAAGAATTTGAGGCTTAGCTATGAGGAAGTGTCCCGTTTTCAAAGCCCTTCAAAACCCTCAAAATGGGGGTGTCCCGCCAACTGTCCCGTTTTGCAGGTTACATATTCCATGCTACTATGCCAGATTATACATATTAACCAGCTATACCATTTCTCACCATCGCCCCAGGCTTAGAATTAGGCTAAAGCGCTCGTATTTGACCTGTACTGGCTACGTGTTTATATTCGAGGGATATTTTTATATGGCCAGGTGCGGAGCTGGGAGGTCGAATAGTGATTCTCGACTGGTGAGCTTGTCCCGTCGAATTTTGCGTTGAATAGCTATAAGAATTAATATGAAAAAGCCCGTGAATAGCTATAAGAATCAACTTTGAATAAGCCATTGAATAGCTATGGTATTCAATGGCGGTATGCTATTCTATCCTACCCATTCAGCCAACCTGCAGCCTTGAACCTGACAGCCTATTCACGCTCACTGGTGCCTTGAGGGATTGACAGGGTATATTACGAGGTATACAATTGCTGCCACATAAAGGTCAGGAGGTAATAACGATGAAAAAAGGGCGATTTGCAAAACTGCTCATATTATTTAGCACTGTTAGTTTGCTACTTTTAGTATTTTGTGGGAATCTGGTAGTATTCGCCAACGATAATGAAAACGGCCATAGGGAGATTCCTGTAGGTGGCGATGTATATCCAGTGAGTATGCTGGATATCCTTGCACCATGGTTGGGGCTTGTGGCGTTAATGGCAGTAGCTATGGCAGTTATAGTGTTGATTAAGAGGAAGAGAGTAGCGTAGGTTTTCCAACAGCGTACGGAAAAACAACAGGGGCTACCCAATAATGGGTGGTCCCTATTTATACCCGCATCCTTGAGCCTGCCAGCCCACACTACGGTATTGGCATGTATCAGACCCTCCTTACAAGAAATCACATTTTTGTAAGGGTTTTCCCCACACAAAAAGATACATACTTTCCCGACATACAAATGGCGCATCTTGTGTTACCGTTAGTATGAGCGTTTCGCCAGAGGCGCTTCCGGTATATAGCCACAGACGGGGAAAACTGAGGATTCACATACAAAAGAATATAGGCTCAGGAAGTATGGTGACCTATGGTTTTGCCCAAAAATAAACCTTTAAGCGGGGCACAGAAGCCCATCTCTGGAGGTTTTTTTATCGACGCACAACCTAGTATTCACCCCGACCAGGGCGTCAGGTCAGGCTATTTCCAGTCGCACTATATTGTAAATATTGATTTATGTGAGGATACGGTACGTTGACAGAATGTATACATGATGCTATAAACTCAGTTGAGAATCCCGCACGTCAAACATCCTCGTAGTGCGTTTCCTATTGCCCCCAACATTGACAGGCAAAGCTCAACGGAGTATTAATAGTTAAATTTGGCGCTTAGAGAAAAGCTATGGAATGCTCTAACTTATTACTATATTTGGGCACCATATTTATTGCCTCAGATTTAATTAGCCGTATTAGTTATCTAAGTAATGTTGGATTATTGCTTCCATTTGTCATTATTAGTCTGTTCTTATTAAAAAAAACCTTTGTCCGGAATATGAGACAGGAATCCCATTTCACTTCAGTTTGCCTGAAAATTCTCTTTTTGGTTGTTGCCCCAATTATCGTAATAATGGCGCTAATTCTTCTTTTAATTAACATCGCTCTGTTTTTACCAGGCGTCTTAGCCATTTTTATTAATGTTCTATTGAACGGCTTGTATCAATTAGAAATAAACCTGGTAGGACGTGAACGGTATATTGCACTCAGGAAGAAGTTGCTTGCGACAATGAAAAAAGAAAAGCAGATTGAAGAAAAATTGGCAACTCCTATACCTTTTCTTGGCACGATTGGATTAATGCTGGTAATCACCAGCTTTGTTATGGAATTAGTTGGCTGACTGCTAATATCGATGTAGATTAGAGAGAAAGTGAGGGGCTACCCGAGATAAGTGACCCCTATTACGCATCGCAGCATTGACAGGCTATGCGCCTAGGAGTATCGTCGCAATTATATGAAGGTAATGGGGTAAGGAGCCAAGGTAGGCGGATTTATAGAATGAGCTGCATGAGGAGCTTCAGGAGATACGGGGAAAAAGTGTGCCAAGGGAGTTAATCGGTATCTAAAGAGACACGGTGTACTCTTATCGCACAATAATCTCGACCGTCACGAATCCAGAGGAGGCTCGGTGTGTTAACCTTTGTGTTTAAAGATGAACTTGAGAAAGTACTAAATGGGCTCTTAACCAACATCGGGAGAATCTGGCAGCTCAGTACGCTAGCTGGTTCATCTGACATTACTTTCAGTACGTATCTTGGCAGAAAAGAGTTTTTAAAGCACCACCCTGTTGATAAGATAAGGGGCTATGCAGAGACATACCCAGACCTACAGGAATATATTGATAAATATGGTCCAAGAGAAGGATTCTGGAGATATGAGAGGAGTCTGCCACGCAAGGTAAATAGACTATTGTATAAGCAAATGGTAGTACTCTTGATAACGATTTTTGAGGCTTTTATAGGAGATGTATTGCTAATCACCTTCCGTGCTGAACCAAGATGTCTTTCAAGTGGGAAGAATATATCTTGGGAGAAGATAATAGAGCTAGGGGATTATAATTCTATAATTGAATATATTGCATCGGAAAGGTGCGCTGTTGTACTTTCTGGTGATTGGTACAAGATAGAAGCAGAGTTTAGCAGGCTTTTCAATATAGACTTAAGTGGTGAAATTGAGGAGAAAGCAATTGCAGAAATTTTTGAAATAAGGCATGCGGTGGTACATAGGGTTGGCCTTGTTGACCAAAGGTTTATTGATAAGGTAAATTCGTCAGAATGGGGAATAAATTACAGCTCGGGTAAGGAAATAATAATTAGTAGGCGGGAAATTCGGAGAATGGCCAGTTTTATTGAATACGCAGCTTTTACCATCTATAACCAGATAATCGCCAAATTTAAAGGGGATTAATAATCAGCCGAATTAAATAGATAACAATTCTTACTTTATAAAGGCAAGTCCCCTCTTAATAGCTACCCAGCATCCCTTCACCCCAATGGCGGCTTATAAAACTTCAGGCTATCGTTAAAGCTTACCGACCTGGTATATCTTTGTACCATCTATAGAATTCAGATACGATTTAGACCATCTCCCTACTAAGGATAATTTCATATTTAGTTGTTCACAAACAGTTCACAGTGATTTATTCGACGATAGAGGCTCAATGCCTCATCGAAGTTAAGCGATTTTGAATACTTCTCTACCATCGTGATATTCTCCCATCCACCTAGAGCTTGGACTATTCTCGTAGACAAGCCTGATTTAACCTGGTGGACACAAAAGCCTCGTCTGAAGGCATGAGCATTACATTGTATGCCAGTCTCAACCTTAAGTCTCTTGAGCATAGTCTGAGTGCCACCTTTGTTAATCTCAAAGTTATCGTGAGTGCTAAACCAGTCTCTTACCAGACCATTACCAGCAAGGCACTTCCGATAGCGATTACCCTTGCCTAATACGACCACAGTTCCCTCTCCCCAGTCAAAGTCCTTAGCTCTTACATTCACAGCTTCCGATAGCCTAGTGCCTGAATACCATAAGAAGCTAATAAGAGCCCTATCCCGTTCACAATGACAATGAGCCAGCAAGGTGTCTAGCTGCTCCTTTGACACAGCAGGCAGTAGCTTCTTTTGCGTCTTAGGTGGTGAGACCTTCTCAATAATGTTCTCAGGTATGTAACCATTCTGATATAACCATCTGGATAGTGCTCTAATGCAGGAGTAGAACTTGGCCTTACCATTCCCGCATCTAAGACTAGCCAGATAGCTGTTTATGCCTTCAGGGGTAATAGGATAGCCAACGAAGTTGTCTAGGGTGTAATGGTAGCTTTCAATGCTTCTGTAGCTTGCCCCTTGTGGACGGGATATGATAAACTTGTCGAGTAGCTCGGTTGTGAACTTTGTGAACTTTTTACCATCATCGACACGTGAGGCGCATTCGTCTAGCGGTTTAGGACACCTCCCTCTCAAGGAGGAGATCACGGGTTCGAATCCCGTATGCGCTACCAATAAGCACCTCATCGCCATGACATCCTAGCGGAGCCGAGTAACGGCGATAAAGATGGCAAGGGCAAGACCGATGAGGGTGTAGAAGCTTAACCAGGGGACGAAAAGGTAGTAGACAGTAAAGCTTGTCGCTACACTGATGCCGGCGATGGTTTGTAGGCCGGGGCCGCGCTTCCGGTTAGTGGCAAGGCTGATGAGTTCACCTATAGCATAGCCGATACCTGCCGCTATTAAGAGGGAGAGGAATAGGAAGGGTACCGCCCTCCAGATCAGGGCCCAGACAAATCCGGCAGCAGTGGCGACAGCAATGCCAACCCCCACGGCAATCAGATAATGCCGCAGGGATATCTCATAGGTCGGCAGGCGTTTCAGATTCGCACAGCCAGGGCAACGCGGTCCTACAAGCGTCTGCACCACGCATTTCGGGCAGATGGGGTTCCCACAACGGCCACAACTAAGGTTTGTTTCCACCTCCGGGTGGGTCAAGCATATCATTTCTTTTGCGCTGGATCCTTCATATTGATGGGATCTCGGTAGATCCAGGCCTCCCGGTCACGGGTATCCCGGTCCAGGACCAAACGATAAATCATTACCCGCTTCCAGTTGTTAAGGGGGATAGTGCGCTCTGCTAAGAGCCGCTTGAGAATTATGAGAAGCAACATGCCGAGCATAACCCAGACCCGTTCTAGTTCTGCGGATTCTCCGGGCAGATCTAAGCTGGCTAAGTACCACGCTAAGCTGGCAAGAGGCATGGCAGCGGCACCGAGGATCATCCACAATGGGGAGTTCTTCAGTAGGGCGATACCGAGGAGACAAATGACGATAAACAACAGGAGTTCCCACGGGGCTATAATAATGAGCACGCCTATCATGGTGGCGAACCCTCGCCCTCCGTCAAAGCCAAGGAAGATGGACCAGCTGTGGCCGGCTATAGCTGCCAGCCCCACGATTCCTGCTGCCCAAATATCGAAACCCAGCACATAGCATGCGATAGCTACGGGGATGGCACCTTTCAGGACATCGAAAATCCCTACGGGAACTACTGTCCATCGAGAAACCGAGTGCCATACATTTGATGCGCTGGCCACTCCGCTGCCATAATTCCTAATATCGATCCCTCTGAGCAGCCGGCCAGCGATGTAGGATGTTGGTATCGCACCGAGAAGATAAGCGCCTATTGTTAGGAGTATCAACTGGATCAGCATAACCGATCATCCTTGCCTAGGTTAACACCGAAACGAGCCATGAAATCCATTTCTCCCTGAGCTTGCCGGGGAAAAGGGGGGCGGCGTGAAAACCGCCCTCGGACAATAATAACTCCTTTGGTGGCTGGGCCCTCTCATAGAGCTTAAGGACTCCTTCATAAGGGACCCACTTGTCCCCTTTACAATTAATAAAAAGCTTAGGGAAGGCCCCCATTTTCTCTATGTTGGTAGAAGGGTTGAGCTTTTCCCAAGAATCAAGACTTTCCTCCAGGTTAATACGTAGTCGATAACCCTGAATCCACATCCAGAGCCTGGAGATCATTCCCTGGAACTTCCCCAACATAGGCAGGTATCCAATATGAGGAAACTCAATAACGAGGCTTCCTGCCCGTGCTGCCTTGGGATAAAGGGGAGCCCAACCCCCAGCAAATCCGCTGTTGAACTCAGCGGGACTGGATAGGGAAATCAGGGCCTGGATATTTTGTAGAGTGGTGGCTGCATGAATGGCTGCTATCGCTCCCATGCTGTGCCCTACCAGGGCGATGCGATGAGGGTCGATATTGACCTGGCGACGTATAAATTCTACCGCTGCCACGACGTCCTGAGCGAGATCGCCATTAAGTACCCCCTCGCTCTTACCATGACCGCGAAAATCGAAGGTGAGCGTCGCGATGCCCCGGCGCACCAGTCTCTGGGCGCTGGGGCTCATGGCGCGGTGCCCGGATCCTATCCCGTGGCAAAGAACCGCTGCCGGGAAGGGGCCATCACTAGTGGGGAGAAGTATCTCCCCATGCAGTGCACCTCCATTAGCGGGGAAAGCTACTGTCTTAGAATACCACTTCAATGTCTTATCATCTCTTGGGAGCGTTGCCGCTCCAGGGCCATAAGATGCTCGGCGCAATCGAAGGGGACATCTACCCCTCCAATGGGTGTCTCATTGTCGTCACCGAGACCGTGAAAATCGCTGCCCCCGGAGGCGATAAGCCCATGCTTGGCAGCCAGGTGGACCAAGCTATCGATCAACTTCCGGTCATATCCGTCATAGTATGCCTCCAAGCCCACCAATCCGACCCCTTTCAGCTTGACCACGAGTTCCTCGACGTTATCGATATCTGCCGGGTGTGCCAGCACGGGTAGACCCCTTGCATTTACAACTAGCTTAACTGCCTCTTGTGGGGAGAGCCTCGCCCGTTCGACATACGCTGGTCCCAGCCGACCGATGTATTTGGTAAATGCTTCTCGGAACGAAGAGATATAACCCCTCTCAAACATCGCCTGAGCGATGTGCGGTCGCCCCACGGAGGCACCCCCGGCCAATTCCAGGACTCGATTCCACGCAATATCGATCCCTAATTCCCCAAGCCTGGTAATCATCTTTAGCGCTCGTGCCTCACGGGAGTTACGCAACTTTTCGAGAGCTTGCTTGAGCTTCTTATCCCGATTGTCTACAAAGTAACCCAGAATGTGAACCTCATTGTTGGGGATGTCGGTGTTTATCTCAAGTCCGGGTATCACTATGAGGGGGGGGAGGGACTCGGCTGCTAGAAGGGCCGGTTCAATCCCTGCTAGAGAGTCATGGTCGGTGATGGCGATCACGCTCAGCCCCTGTTTCGCCGCAACACGCACCACCTCCTCCGGGCTCAATCGCCCATCGGAGGCCGTAGTATGAATGTGGAGATCAACCTTCATAGCATTTTTATTCTATTTCCCGGTCGATTCGGCTTATATAATTCGCCCTGCCTGTACTCTCATCCACCTCTATTAGAACGGAATTAAACAGGACATTTCCCTTGCCCACGGATATGCGATGGGGAAGCTGGGTAAGAAACCTCGTGAGCACCGTCTCAATATCATCTCCTATTACTGAATCGAGGGGGCCGGCCATGCCCACATCGGTGATGAAGGCGGTGCCTTTGGGTAGTAACCGGGCATCGATGGTGCCAACATGGGTATGAGTGCCCAACACCGCACTAACCCGGCCGTCTAGATACCAGCCCATAGCTACCTTTTCCGAGGTAGCCTCGCCGTGAAAATCAACTATGATTACGGGGGGTTTATCATCGGCAAGTTCCTCGAGGAGTTGGTCCATTGCTCGGAAGGGGCAATCGAAGTTTCCGATAAATGTACGCCCAAGTAGGTTTACTACCAGGACACCCTTCTTGATAAGGTAGCCGTGACCGGGAACATTGGGTGGGTAGTTTAGTGGGCGCAGGATGGCCAGGTTGCTATCGAGTGAGGGTATAATCTCCCGTTGATTCCAGATATGGTTTCCCGAGGTGATGACATCGATATCGGCCTCAAAGAGTTCCTGTGCTGTTTCCTTGGTCAGGCCAAGACCCCCGGCAGCGTTTTCACCATTGGCGATTACCAGATCTAGGGCATATTCTTGGCGTAACACGGGCAATAATGTACGCATCGCCCGTCTGCCGGGCCTGCCGATTATGTCGCCCACCATGAGAATTCGCAATATCTCTCCTATTTTGCGTAGTCGACTGCTCTGGTTTCTCTGATGACCGTCACCTTTATCTGACCCGGATACTCCAGGGTCTCCTCGATCTTCTTCACAATGTCTCGGGAAAGCCTCAATGCTTCAAGGTCATCTATCTCAGTAGGTTTAACCATAATACGGATCTCGCGACCAGCCTGGATGGCATAGGATTTCTCTACACCTGAAAAGCTATTGGCTACATTTTCCAGCGCTTCCAGGCGCTTCAGGTAGTGATCGAGGGACTCCCTTCTGGCCCCTGGCCTCCCCCCGCTGATGGCATCAGCGGCAGAGATAATAAAACCCAGTACGCTCATTGAGTCGGTTTCCCCATGATGCTCTGCCACGGCATTGACCACCTCGTTAGATTTATCCCATTGCTTAACCAGGTCAGCGCCTATCTTGGCATGTGGTCCCTCCACCTGGAAATCTACTGCCTTGCCGATATCGTGTAGCAGGCCCGCTTTCTTGGCTAGAGCAACCTTGGCACCCAGCTCCGAGGCGATCATGCCGGCTAGGTGTGCTACCTCGATGCTGTGCTGCAGTATGTTCTGTCCATAGCTGAAGCGATACTTGAGACGACCCAACAGCTTGATTAGGTTTGGCTGCAGACCGGGCATTCCCAGTTCGTGTGCTGCCCGCTCCCCTTCTGCCTGGATCGTTGCCTCGACCTCGCTTCTCGCCGTAGCCACTGTATCTTCAATGCGGGCAGGGTGGATTCTGCCATCGAGGATAAGCTTTTCCAGTGCGATCCGAGCGATCTCGCGACGTACCGGATCGAAACTCGAGATGGTTACTGCCTCGGGGGTATCATCGACTATTAGGTCCACACCGGTGGCATTCTCAAGGGCTCTGATGTTCCGCCCCTCGCGCCCGATGAGGCGTCCCTTCATCTCATCGCTAGGTAGTGGAACTACGGATACAGTGCTCTCGGAGACTACATCGGTGGCACAACGCTGAATAGCCTGTGAGAGGATCTCCCGGGCCCGCTCAGCAGCCTCCCGTTTAAGCTGAGCCTCAGTCTCTTGAATACGGCGTGAGACAGCCTCATGGACCTCATCCTCTACCGCCTTGATCAGGAGTTCTTTTGCCTCATCGCTGGAGATCCTGGAGATAAGCTCCAACTGCTGAATCTGCTTCTGTTTCAACTCTTGAAGATGAGCATGCAGGTCTTCGGCCTCCTTTTCCTTGGCGATTATCCCCTTTTCTCGACGTTCCAAGGAATCAAGCTTCTTATCCAGGTTGTCCTCTTTTTGAGAGATTCTGTTTTCGTATCGCAGAATCTCAGCGCGACGCTTGCGAACTTCTGACTCCGCTTGAGATTTGATCTTTAGCGCCTCTTCTTTGGCCTCAAGGATCGTTTCCTTGTGCTTTGTCTGGGCATCGGTGCGGAGAGCTTCAATCTCACTTTGGGCGGCGCGAATATGGCGACCAACAACCAGCCGCCATGCCAGGAAAGCAACGCCACACCCAAGGCCAATCCCCCCCAACGCTGCCACGATTATTTCCCACGGCATTTCTATCTCCCCTTTCGTCTGGAGCCTTCCAGATAATATCAGGCTATCTTAAATACTCTATTATAAAAAATCCTGTTTGCTTCGAAGTTAATAGAGCTACTCTAGTTCCTGCCAAAGGCGTTCAGTGGTGCGCTTGACTACTTCATAACTGAAGCCTCTCCTGCGTAGAAAAGCGCCCATCTTCCGCCTGAAGGTTTCATAGTCCTCTTTGCCCAGGGCGCGCATCCTCCTTTGCGCTGCTCGGTAGGCGTTTTCATCATCGTTAATCCCATCCAGCACGTCATCGATTATCTCTGGGTCAACCCCTTTATGCCTGAGCTCCACTTTGAGTAGCTGCCTGCCGCGGGGGCTAAAGGAGTCCCGCTCCTCTCTCCAGAATGCTGCGAAGGTGGCGTCATCTATCATTTGCCTTGCCCTGAGCTGAAAAATGACCCCCTCAATGGCTTCCGTATTGAATCTTCGGCTGAGCCTGGTTCTGATCTCCGCCTCGCTTCGTGGGCGATATCTCAGCAGGCGAAGGGCAGCATCAAGGCACTTTCCGTAGATGTCGGTGTTCGCCAGTTTCTCTATCTGGGAATCGGAAAGTACCTGCCCAGGGTAGAGACCATGCTCTTCGACCATGTCTCTTCCCAGGCTGAAAGCGAAGAGACCATCCAGGAAGATACTGGCGCGCTCTCCCTTCCTTTTATTGGCCTCGATAGAGGTTATGGTCTTCATAAATAAACACAAAAAGGCTGGACACACAAGTCTCCCAGCCTTTTTTCGCCTTTCCGCCTATGACGGGCTCTATTGCTCGGCTACATCGCTTTGATTAGGGCTTTGATGAGGGAAGGCTACCGCTCGGATCTGACGCTCGATTTCCTGGGCTACCTCTTTATGCTCTGTTAGGTAATCTCTGGCGTTCTCTCGACCCTGACCAAGGCGGGTGTCGCCAAAGGAGTAGAATGCGCCCGTTTTCTGCAGCAACCCGATTCCAACTCCCAGGTCGAGAAGGCAGCCTTCGCCGCTAACCCCCTGAGCGAACATGATGTCAAACTCGGCGTTCTTGAAGGGAGGAGCGACCTTGTTCTTCACGATCTTGGCCCTAACCCGGCTCCCTACAAGCTCGTCTCCTTTTTTAATGGTTTCCACTCTTCTCAGATCGATCCTTACCGAGCTATAGAATTTCAATGCTCGACCCCCTGGGGTCACCTCGGGGTTGCCAAAGAAAACCCCCACCTTCTCACGCAATTGATTGATGAATATGACCGCGGTTTGCGATCTGTGGATGGTAGCAGAAAGCTTTCTAAGCGCCTGGGACATCAAGCGAGCTTGCAGTCCCACATGGGCATCCCCCATATCCCCCTCAAGCTCTGCCCTAGGTACAAGGGCAGCTACGCTATCGATAACTACCACATCCACCGCCCCGCTACTGACCAAGTGCTCTGTGATCTCCAGCGCCTGCTCCCCCGTATCCGGCTGGGAAAAAATTAGTTCATCCACTTTGACACCACATTTGGCGGCATAGCCAGGCTCAAAGGCATGCTCAGCATCGATATATGCTGCCGCACCACCTCGATTCTGGGCTTCAGCGATAATATGAAGTGAAATGGTCGATTTTCCGCTCATCTCTGGCCCAAAGATCTCAGTAACCCGACCCCTGGGGATACCCCCAATGCCAATGGCTAGGTCCAGTGATATGGCACCGGTGGGGATAAAGTCCACCGGTGTCCTGATCGAATCCTCACCGAGCCTCATGATCGAGCCCTTACCGAACTTCTTCTCGATCTGGCTTATAGCCAGATCGAGTGCCTTTTCCTTCTCTGTAATCATCTTGCCGCCTGGCGTCAAAGAGATTCCTCAAAAGCATAATATCACAGTGATGTTGCTAACACAAGGGGATTGTCCTCGTCGGTACATTAATGGCATAAACATATCTTATGTCAACTTGAAACTTTGCATCCTGTCCTTGCCACAAAAATCTAATTTCGGGCAATTCGAGGGTTACATTTTACTTACTTCATTCGATTAGGTAGATAACCTTTGCATGATCATGTGGAGATCGCGCTGGTCGAAGTTATCACCCCCAAATCATAAGGCTACTGATGAACGAACTCCTCCACAGTCAATACACACTCAGTTGAATCCTTCACAAAGCCTTTGGCAATTGGTATGTTGGATTTCGAGCCGCGAAGCGAGCGTATACTCTTGCTAAGGTTAAATTTCGCGACTGGTTTAAACAACCTTAATTCGCTATGATCAAAGCGATTTAAAAGGGCGGTATGGCGGGCAAGGCTCTCTTATGGGCGCTTCCTGTTATCCTGGCATCGACCTTCTTCTTCACCTCCTCTGCAGCCTGACCTGTGATGAGATAATGGTCAAGTTCCTCGTATGTTATTCCCATCTCCCCCTCATCGGTTTGCCCCACCCATAGGCCTGCAGAGGGAGGCTTCTGGATGATTTCTTTCGGGATATCCAGATAGACCGCCAACTCCCGAACCTGTCTTTTCACAAGATTGCCCAGAGGCAGGATATCCACCGCGCCATCGCCATATTTAGTGAAGTATCCGATAGATATTTCACTCCTATTGCTGGTACCCACTACCAGATAGCCAAGCTGAGTAGCTGAGTAGTATAGTGCGAGCATTCTCAGTCTGGGTTTTAGATTAGCTTCAGCCAGTTTCTTGTTAACCGGCTCATGATCGCCAGCAGATAGTACCCTTAGCAGTGAGTCGAACGCCTCTTCCAGAGCAATAGTGCTAGTGGGGATGTGGAATTTATTAACAACCGCCTCGGCATGTTCGATATCGGTTTCGCTGCTGTAGCATGGCATTATTAACGCTAGGGCGTTGGCGGGGAAGGCACGCTTACAAAGCACTGCTACCACCGCGGAGTCAAGACCGCCGCTCAGTCCAAAGACTACACCTCTGCGCTTCGCTAGTGCTACCTGATCCCTTATCCAGGCTGTTAGTTTATTTGCCAGTTCTTCCATAAATACAAATTGACGAACTAGAATGCTTGCAGTATACTCTGCAAATGGCTATCAAGTCAAAGGGCCGAGCATAATGGACACCACCCTTTTTATTATCGTCGTTGTTGCTATTGTCTTCGCAGTAATCCTGCGCATTATGTTGCGATCCTTCAGACGGCGACAGGCGGGGCGAGATAGGGACGAAGAGTGGAGAAAAGGCGAAGAGGTGTCCTCGCTGGAGAAGACTATTCCGATGGCAGAGGGCATACCATCGCAGATAGAGACCCGGCTTAAAGAAGTCGAAAAAGCCTTCCATGTGGAGAGTACAACCCCGTTAGCGGAAATTACCCCATCGGAAAGTAAGACGGATGTTAAAAAAGAGGTTCAAGTCGAAATCTCCCATATCAGTAAATCCTTCGGGGGCAATATGGTGGTACAGGATGTTTCCTTCACCATTGAGACGGGAGAGGTCTTTGGCCTGGTAGGGCCCAATGGCGCGGGAAAGACCACCACCATAAGGATGCTCATGGACATCATAAGGCCTGACTCCGGGGAGATCAGGCTCTTCGGCCAGCCTCTGGGGGAAGAAAGCAAGAACAGAATCGGCTATCTTCCCGAGGAGAGGGGCCTATACCGAAAAATGAGGGTGTCCGATTCTCTGGTATACCTGGCCAGCCTGAAGGACGTGGAGACAAGGGTTGCTAAGGAGCGGGCGGAGGAGCTACTGAGACAGGTGGATATGCTCCCCCACAAGGATAAAAAGGTAAGCGAGTTGAGCCGTGGCATGGGGCAGATCATCCAGTTCCTGGTCACTATTACACACAGTCCGGATCTAATTATCCTCGACGAGCCCTTTGCCGGACTCGATCCGGTGAACAGGCAGCTCTTGAAGGACATCGTTCTCGGGCTTAAGCGGCAGGGGAAGACGATCATCCTTAGTACCCATATGATGAATGAGGTGGAGGAGATGTGCGACCGCATCCTAATGATCGACAAGGGGCACGTTGTCCTCTATGGGAACCTGGCTGAGATAAAATGGCGCTTCCGCAACAACTCCGTATTTGTGGATTGCGATGGTGATATCGGTGAGCTTGAGGGGGTAAGCGGCAGAAAGGAACACGGCAAATATGTGGAGCTATTCCTCGATGGCGACACCCCTCCTCAGAATATACTCAGCCAGCTTGTAGCAAGAAATCTCAGAGTAGATCGCTTCGAGGTTTCCACTCCGTCTCTAAATGAGATATTCATTCAGGTTGTGAAGCAATGAAGAAGACATGGACCATTGCAAGGCACGAATTTATAACCACCATAAGGAGAATATCCTACATCCTGCTTACTTTAAGCTTCCCTGTTCTAGGTCTGCTGGGGATACTGATCTATACAGGTGTCACACAGTGGGGTGGTGAAGGCCCGCCACCTGAGGATTTAAAGGTCGGCTATGTTGATAATACAGGCATGTTCGATGAATATACCGACCCTGATGGTGTTGTTTTCATTCTTTATGACACCAGCGATGAGGCCAGAGAGGCGCTGTTTATTGAAGAGATCAGCGAGTATTTTATCATTCCTGAGAACTACTTAGAAATGGGGCTGATCGAGAGATATACCACGGAGCGGGAGCTGGGGCTGCCGGGCGCAACTATGGTGCTAATGGAAGACTTTCTCATTGCCAATCTTCTTTCCGGGGAGGTGAGCGATGAAGTTCTGCAGCGGGCACAGTCCCCAATGCTGTCAGTATCCACTAGACTGGATCCAGAAACGGGAGAGGTCATACCTGCGGAGAGCGAGTTTGCCGCCTTTGCCATGCCATACATCTTTGCCCTACTATTCATGATGTCCCTATTCTTTACCTCGGGATATTTGCTTCAAGGGGTCAGCGAGGAGAAGGAGAATCGACTCATTGAAATTTTGTTGTCCTCGGTCTCGGCTAGACAACTGTTGACTGGAAAGGTAATAGGGCTCGGTGCTGCCGGGCTGATTCAGATAGTGATATGGCTTATCTCTGCCATGGCACTGCTCGCTATTGCCTCGCTATCTATTTCGCTACCCGAGGGGCTCACCATTCCTATCGGCCTCTTCATCTTTGGTATCATTTATTTCATCCTCGGGTACCTTCTCTTTGGCATTATGATGACCACTCTAGGCTCCATCGGCTCTACCGCCAGGGAGAGCAGCCAGTGGACAGGTATAATCGTCATGCCGGCAGTAGTCCCTCTAGTCCTCGTTGGCCTTTTCGGCAGCAACCCCGATCACATCATCTTCACCATTTTCACCCTTTTCCCATTGACTGCTCCGGTAGCGGCTATAATGAAGCTTAGCATTGGCGCACTCCCCATCTGGGAGCTACTGCTTAGCCTTGCTATACTCATTGCCTCGATTTTGGGGGCAATGTGGCTTGCCGCCCGGGTTTTTCGCACCTTCCTGCTGATGTATGGCAAGCGTCCCAGCTTGAGAGAGATGCGCAGGTATATCCGAGAGGGTTGATTTGCCCTTTCCGCCCATTTCGCCATTTTTACCTTTTACAGAATGAAATCGGTAATTAATATTTTTTCCTCTGGTTAAAATTATATCGACTATAGTAGATATCTCGTACCTATAACCCTATCTAAATCAACATCGACTATAGTAGTGGGCAATGGTAGAATAATACCAGCCTCGGGGAAGGGAAAAGGTCTTTACCTATCATGGAGAGGTGGAAGAGGAGAGCCAAGAGAGGTTGAGTACCATCTAGAACAATAGATGATGTCTTATTGGCCTAAGGGATCATTAAGAAGGTTGCTGAATCAATAAATAGTTGAAAGTGAGGCGTTTGGAGCATTTATTCCTAGAATACCTGTGAAGTTGTAAAAAAGGAATATTTAGGAACCAAAAAGAAATGTATGAGGTTATTGTTGTTGGAGCGGGGCACGCTGGCTGCGAGGCGGCCCTGGCAGCAGCGCGGATGGGCTGCAGAACGCTCCTTCTTACCATAAATCTGGACAACGTCGCCCTCATGCCCTGTAATCCCTCAATAGGCGGACCGGCCAAGGGCCATCTGGTACGGGAGATCGATGCCCTGGGGGGTGAGATGGCCCGTAATATCGACCGCACCTTCATCCAGATCAGGGTGTTGAATACAGGTAAGGGACCTGCGGTTCAAGCGCTCCGGGCTCAGGCGGACAAAAAAAGCTATAGCTTGGCGATGAAATATACCCTGGAGCGTCAGCGGAACCTGGATATAAAACAGGCGCTTGTGGATGATATTGGCGTGAAGAATTCCATCCTCTGGGTAAAAACGAACATCGGCATGGTATACGAGGGGATGAGTGTGGTGCTCACCACGGGGACCTCACTAGCCGGTCAAGTCATTATAGGTGACAGGAGCTATTCGGCAGGGAGGGCAGGGGAGTTCCCTGCAGAAAAACTGTCTACCAGCCTGCGCTCCCTCGGTTTTAACTTGGGAAGGCTTAAGACGGGTACGCCGCCCCGAATCGATGCCCGAACCATAGATTTTGAGCGCACCATCATTCAGCCCGGTAGCGAGGTACCGCTCTATTTCAGCATGTGGGCAGAGAGGGTGACACACTCCAAGTTCCCCCAGCCAAACCCGGTTTATCCTCTGGCCCCTTCACCATGGAGACCTCAGTTGCCATGCTACTTGGTCTACACCAACGGGAAAACCCATGAGATAATACGGAAAAATCTGGATCGCGCTCCCCTGTTCACTGGCCTTATCCACGGCATCGGTCCCAGGTACTGCCCATCCATTGAAGATAAAATCGTTAAATTTGATCACAAGGATTCACATCCCCTCTTCCTTGAGCCTGAGGGATGGGAGACCAACGAGGTCTATGTTCAGGGGGCTAATACAAGCCTACCCGAGGATGTGCAGCTTGAGATGCTGCGCACCATACCAGCACTTAGGCGGGTGGAGATAGTGAGAGTGGGCTACGCCATCGAATACGATTATTTGCCTCCCAATCAGCTCTCGGCTAATCTGGAAACCAGGCTTGTTCCGGGCCTGTTCTTCGCCGGACAGATCAATGGCACCACCGGATATGAGGAGGCGGCAGGACAGGGGCTCATCGCCGGGATAAATGCTTCCCTCAGAGTGAAGGGAAGGCCTCCCATTTTAGTGCGGCGGGACCAGGGTTATATTGGGGTGATGATAGATGACCTGGTGACCAAGGAGCTTACCGAGCCCTATCGCCTGTTTACCTCGAGAGCGGAGTATCGGCTGCTACTTCGACAGGATAACGCTGACCTCAGGCTCACCCCCCTTGGCTACGAGGTGGGTCTTGTCAATATAGAGCGCTATAAGGTGGTGGAAGAGAAGCGCCAGGCTATCGCAGGGGAGCTTGAGCGGTTGGAAAGGAGCTATATCAATCGAGAGGGGCACAGCGTGAGCGCTCTGGAATTACTGCGTCGCCCTGATGCTAGCTATCAAACCCTGGTTTCTTTGGGCTTTGGCTCACGTGGCTTGAAGGTCGATGAGATGGAGGAAGTAGAGATCGAGGCTAAGTATGCCGGCTATATTAAAAAGCAGGAGGTCGCTGTGACGCGCATGGCGAGGCTAGAGACGAGGCATATCCCACAGCGGTTTGACTATGATGGTATCGCTGGACTGCGCTATGAGGCGCGGCAGAAGCTTAGCCGGCTTCAGCCAGCGACGCTGGGACAAGCCTCCCGTGTCGATGGCGTTACCCCCGCCGATGTGGCGGTACTAATGGTATACTTAGAGAGGGGACGCCAGTGAATCACCCCTCAGTAAGCTGAGGGGCATCTGAAAGCTGTAGAATATGCGTAGTTGGAGGGAGTTCTCATTGTAGGTTTGATATTTAATATATTTCCGTCTGGACTTGTGTATCCAGAACAGGTGGTACTTAAGGTCAAAAACGGCATACTTCGTCTTTATAATTCCCATGTCGCAGTTATACAAGAAAAGGCTTTATTAAGGCAAGCGCCACTAACTTGCCTTGTGGCAAGCCGCTTTACTCCCGCTAGCAAGCTGACGGGTATCCAGCAGGAGGTTTTATGAAAAAAGATGTTGTAATGTTTTGCGGTAAGGGAGGGGTGGGCAAGACAACCTGTGCCGCAGCCACCGCTATGCATTATGCCACCGAGGGAAAGGAGACCCTGATTATATCAACCGACTTCACCCCATCGCTGAGGGATATTTTTAAGATTGAAGCGGGGCAGAAACCGGTAAAAATTGTTGACCGGCTCTATCTGGATGAAATTGGCTCTAAGGAAGTGGAACAGTTGTGGGACAAGAAGTTTGGCCCCGAGGTTTACGAGGTGTTTTCCACTGTGGTGGACATCGGCTATGAAGAGTTTGTCGCCTTCGTCACTACCATACTGCCCGGGATTAGGGACGAGTTCATGGTCGATTATATAAGGGAACTCAGCGAATCCGGGGAATATGAGAGGCTGGTGTGGGATACTGCCCCTGCTGGTCAAACGCTTGGGCTGCTCAGGATGCCGTCGCTGGTAAATCAACATTTGAAGCCGGCCCCTCGTATCTACTCTAGACTCAGGGCTTCGAAAAAAACGAAGCGCTCAGTCCTTGATGTTATAAAAAGGTGGGAGGAATTGTCCAATAGGGATATGGAGTTTTTGAAGACCGGGGTTGAGTTCAATCTGGTTACAATACCGGAGGCGCTGGCAGTGCGCCAACTCGATGGTATTTTTAGTGAGTTCCGAAGCTATAGCCTTAATATCGACCACATAATTATCAATCAGGTAGTGAAGCAGCCCGATTCGGATTTTCTCCGTACCAAGGCGACTATGCAGCGGGGCTATATTTCAGAAATATCAGCTAGATTTAGTTGTAATAAACGGGTTCTTCCCATGTTTCCCTATGAGATAACAGGGATGGATAGGTTATTAGAGGTGGAGAGGGTTCTATTCGGTAATAGCTATTTCTAACGGAGCCGGCGTTTCTGAAAGGACGAGGAGATAAGGGGGATCAAGGTGGAGATGACCATAGTTGGTGGTGGGATTACCTGGCAAGCTTGACCGCTAGTGCACTATGGGCTAGAATGATAGTGGTATGCCGATATATGAATATTTCTGCTCCGATTGTGATGCCAAGTTCGAGTTGAGGCGCTCCTTCAGCGAGTCCGGTGAGGCTGTCTCGTGCCCCAAGTGCCAGGCATCAACCAAAAAGCTGTTCTCCTCTTTTGCCGCTTTCTCCAAGGGTGAAAGTGGCGAGTCCAGATCGATAGCGGGCGATGCCTGTAGCAGCACCTGCCCGGCTACAAGCTGTGCCACCTGTGGAACAGGCATTTAAACCCTTGTCTTTCTCCATCTGCGTATAAAAAAGCCTCCGAGGCCACCGATCACCAACGCTTCCACCACTATAGCACCGATGATGAAAAGCGCGGCATCGTAAAAGAAGCCCCCGGTGAAAATCTGTGGGAGGTAACCGGAGAGTATCCACGAATCACCGCTGAAGAAGAGGTGGTGAAATGTGGTGAAAAGCCAATCGAAGTCAGCCAGCGCCGCGATCCCCACAAAAGCGAGCAGGGCTATCGTAAGGATACTGCCGCCGACAATCATCCTTATAATTGGTGGCGTAAAACGCTTCCGCTGCCATATGAAGCCAGCAAGAGCGAATATGATTAGGTAGACAAGGGTGGCTTGCTGAACACAATAGCAAAGCACGATAAGGCTCCTGACATCTTCGAGGTGGACGACCTCGCGCTCATTGAATATTTCGAACTCCTCTCCACCATTCCCTGTGTTGAAGTAGTGAATTAATCCCTGTGCCACGTCGAGCAGTTCCTCATCGCTGAATCCCGTTTTCTCGCTCACCATGTATTTATTGAAGCCGTATTCATAGAGTCGTATCTCATTGACCGCCCAGCGCAGATTGGTTGTAATCAGAAAAAACGGGATGCAGAGTATAAAGAGACCTATCCCAAGGGTACCGAGAAATCTTAGGGGCCTATTTTTAACCATGGGCACATACTAATAAAGTATGCTTCTGCTTGTCAATTCGGGGGCTTGACCGATATAATACGGGCGAAGACGGTATAGAGGCATAATTTGGAAAGCTTTGATGAACTGGTAGCGATTATCGGCAGGCTACGCAGCCCTAATGGTTGTCCCTGGGATCGGGAACAGACCCATTCCTCCCTCAAGGGTAACCTCACCGAGGAGACCTATGAGGTTCTGGAGGCTATTGATGAGGGTGATATGGGTAGGCTCTGCGAGGAGCTTGGTGACCTGCTTATGCAGATCGTGCTCCACGCACAGATTGCCAGCGAGGGGGGTGATTTCAATATCGACGACGTAACCCGCAGCATTAGCACTAAGCTAATCCGGCGTCACCCTCATGTATTTGGCGATGCCGAAGCTGAGGATGCACAGCAGGTCATTGCCAACTGGGAGGTGCTGAAGCGGGAGGAAGGCAAGGGCTCGCTCCTTTCCGGCCTGCCTAAAGATATGCCGGCGCTGGCATACTCTCAAGCTGTGGGGCGTCGTGTCGCCCGCGTGGGCTTTGACTGGGAGGATTTGACGGGCATTGTCGAGAAACTGGCTGAGGAGGTGGCGGAGTTCAGCGAAGCAATCGAGCACCAGCAGCGGGTGCGGGAGTTTGGCGATTTGCTTTTTACCCTGGCAAATATCGCTCGCCATATTGATATCGACCCCGAGGCCGCTCTGCGCGGGGCCAACGAGCGATTCTACCGCAGGTTTTCCCATATGGAAGAGGTATGCCAGAAGAGAGGCATATCGCTTTCCAGCCTGTCCCTGAAGGAGCAGAACGCTCTATGGGAGCAGGCGAAGCGGGTGGAGTCCGAAAGAGAAGCGATATGAGCGAAAATCAAAGTCGGGGCGAGAGGATTTGAACCTCCGACCTCAGCGTCCCGAACGCTGCGCGCTAACCGGACTGCGCTACGCCCCGATGGTTACTACCGTCACAAATCTTACAGGAAGCTAAGCCTCGGACCTCCCCGATCAGATCGGGGCGCGCTAACCGGACTGCGCTACGCCCCGTAGCAATCATTATAACCCTGGATACTAACGTTAGCAAGCCAGTGTACTCCTTCAGTACATTAGTGTTATGTCGACGTTTGCCTGTTGTGGCTGTCATCTCTAGTGAAGCGAATCAGTATTACATATATAACCTATCTATCTGAACCTGATCAGCTATATAGCTATCTTGCATATATTAATGGTTGTTGCTATATTAATAAAACCGTGAAATACTGCGTGCTGATAATTGATGGTGCCGCCGGCTGGCCGCTTCCGGAGCGGGAGCAGAAGACCTGTCTTGAGCTAGCGAAAACCCCAAACCTGGACAGGATGGCCCGTGAGGGCGTTATTGGTTTGGTACGCACAGTGCCGCCTGGGATGGAGCCCTCCAGCGCCTGCGCCTGCATGTCGCTGCTAGGATACGACCCAATAGTATACTATCGCGGCAGGAGTGCCATCGAGGCCAAAAGCATAGGCATCCCTGTCAGTAATGGTGAAGTCGTCTTTCGCTGCAATCTGGTTGCCGTTCAGGATGGAAAGATGTGGAGCTATTGCTCAGGTCATATATCTAGCGATGAAGGTCGTGCCCTGATAGCCGCCATTGAGGAGGGTCTCGGAAGTGACATAGTACACTTCTACCCTGGTATCGGTTACAGACATATATGCAAGATAGCAGGGCACGAGGAAACGCTTCTTGCTACGTGCACTCCGCCGCATGATATCCCCAATAAGCTTGTAGCGGAGTTTATGCCAGATGGGCAGGGAAGTGACCTGTTGCGGGAGCTGATGCACCGCTCCCAGAATGTATTACGGGATCATCCGGTGAACCTCGAGCGAAAATCTCGCGGCGAGATACCTGCCACAATGATCTGGCTCTTCTGGGGTAGTGGACGGATACCTGATCTGATACCATTCAAAGAGCGTTATGGTTTGGATGCAGCGATGACATCGGGGGTTGACTTGTTGCGCGGACTCGCTATGATGGCGGAGATTGAGTTATTAGAAATCTCCGGGGTGACCGATGGTCTGGATAACGATTTTGCAGCCCAGGTAGTGGGGGCACTGGAGGCGCTTGCGGAAAACGACCTCGTGGTTATCCACATCGAGGCACCGGATGAGGCTGCCCACTCTGGCTCCATTGATGATAAAATAGATGCCATCCAGCGGGTGGACCGAGAGGTGGTGAGTAGCCTGCTTCTATGGGAAGAGCGGGGAGGTAAGAAAACGGGAGAGGACCTTAGAATGCTGATCATGCCCGACCACGCCACGCCCATTGCCGTTCAAACACACACACCGGAGCCGGTTCCATTTATGCTGTGGGGGCAGGGTTTTGAAGCCAATGGGGCGAAACGACTTACCGAAGAAGAGGCGAAGAAAACCGGTTTATTTATTGCGGAGGGGCATACAATAATGGGTAGGCATATACAGGTGTAACGATTTAATTTAGAGGATAAAATGGCGCTTATTGTGCAGAAATATGGCGGTAGCTCGGTTGCGGATGCAGAAAAGATAAAGAACGTTGCCCGGCGGGTCGCTGCCACCAGGGAGAAGGGAAACGATGTGGTGGTAGTGGTTTCTGCCATGGGGAAGAGCACCGATGAGCTTATCGGACTAGCGCACCAGGTAACCGATAGGCCTGACGAGAGAGAGCTTGATGTTTTACTGTCCACTGGCGAGACTGTCTCCAGCACCCTGATTGCCATGGCGCTTAAATACCTAGGACATAAGGCGATCAGCCTCAGTGGTGCCCAGGCGGGTATCTGGACCGACGCATTTTATAGTCGAGCGCGCATCCTCACCGTCGAGGCGCACCGCATTGTTAAGGAATTGGGCGAGGGTAATATCGTTATTGTTGCTGGGTTCCAGGGCATCACCCATGAGATGGATATCACCACCCTGGGGCGCGGGGGCTCAGATACCACGGCGGTGGCGATGGCGGCGAGCCTGGGGGCGCAGGTATGTGAGATCTACACCGATGTGGAAGGGGTCTATAGTGCCGACCCCCGCCTTGTCACGTCGGCGAGAAAAATCAGGGAGCTTGGTTATGAGGAAATGCTGGAGCTTGCCAGCCAAGGGGCGAAGGTGCTTCATCCCCGCGCCGTGGAGTTGGGGGAACTTTTTAACATACCCATCCTGGTGGCTTCCAGTTTCACCGAAGGTTCAGGAACCCTAATTCATGGAGGCATTGCTATGGAAGTACGAAACAAGGTGAGAGGCATTGTTCATGACCTCAATGTGGCCAAGGTTACCGTCCTTGGCGTCCCCGACCAGCCGGGGATCGCTAGTGTCATATTTGAGCCCCTGGTCGGGGAGAATATCAGTGTCGACACCATAGTCCAGAACGCCAGCGTGGAGCGGGTAACCGACCTGACCTTCACCGTGGCTAAGAGTGACCTCGATAAGGCAATGCGCGTGGTTGAGCCGGCAGCAAAATCTATCAATGCGAGGGGCTGTGTTGCTGATACCAGGCTGGGTAAGGTGAGCATCGTGGGCACGGGGATGCTGAACACGCCGGGCTACGCAGCAAGGATGTTTCGTGCCCTTTACGAGAGGGGAATAAATATCGAACTGATTACTACATCGGAGATCCGGATCACCTGCATTATAGACGAGACCAGGGTTGAGGATGCTCTCAACGCGCTGCATCGTGCCTTCGAACTGGAAAGAGGGGAAGAAATAAGCTAGCCAGGGCTTCGGTTCTAAAAGAGCAGGCTAAGCAAAAAGAAGACAGTGTTGCGAGATCTACCCGATTCCTCTTGACAATGCTGGAAACTCCCTTAAAATAGTGCAGATGAAATGAGTGGGGGTAACCAATGCAATATCAGGCAGGAGAAGCTAGACTGAGGCGGCGGCGCGCTAAGGAGGCTATTGCTTTATCAATGCAAGGTCGTTGGGAAGAGGCGGTTGTTGCGAACAGGAGCATAATCGAGGTTTTTCCCAATGATATAAATGCTTATAATCGGCTGGGTAAGGCGTTGACTGAGCTGGGCCATTATGCTCAGGCAGGCGAAGCATATAGCCGGGCCCTGGAAGTGGATCCCAGAAATAGCATAGCCCGTAGGAACCTTGGGAGACTCTCGGTGCTCAATGAAGTGCCGGAAGTGCCCGGACCCGGATGCCAGAGGGTTATTCCCCAGCTTTTCATCGAGGAAACGGGAAAAGCGGGGGTGGTCAGTCTCGAGAAGCTGGCCCCGAGGGAGGTGCTCGCCAAGTTGGCTGCTGGTGAACCGGTATACTTGAGACCGAAGGGACAAGGGCTCATTGTGGAGAACAAGCATGGTGAGTATATGGGGAAGGTTCAGCCAAGGATCGGTTTGCGTCTGGCTAAGCTAATTGATATGGGCACCCGCTACAGCGCAGCGATCGCAAGTTCGGCGGATAGCGAGGTGAAGGTAATCATTACAGAGGTATTCCAGCATCCCAGCCAGGCAGGACGCCCTTCCTTCCCCGCTAAAAGTTCTGACGGTTTTCGCTCTTATGTAAAGGAGAGCATCTTAAAATACGAGCTAGGGGAAAAAGAGGGGGCTTTGGACGAAAGCGGCTACCCTATTGAGTCGGAAGAGGAGGCAGAGGCCTTACCTGAGGGCATGTCCCTGATAGTAGAGAATGAGGATGGTAATGTCCCCGATGAGGAATCCTGATATAATAACACCCCTTTACCTTTACGCCCGTTTCTTACCTCCCTTAGTGAAATAACCCGTTGACCTCCCAGATATAGATAGGTGACACACTCTTGTTGGTGGTTTTATCAATCAGGTTGGGACTACAGTAGTCTATAGGCGGTTCTTCATATCAGCCACGAAAATACAGCTTCGGACTATTCGGGGATTATCTTGCAAACCAAGAATTCGATTCGGTATCGGGCTATTTGGTGGTCAACGTTCTATCGCATTATTCGAAGTAGATAACACCGACTGGTGGATACATCTATGATAGTGAACTCCATTACTAGCCTGTAATCGCCCATTTTCCCCTTGGCTGTGCCGTTGGCAATCGGTATGTTTCATTGTGATCGAAGCAAGGCTGTTCCAGTGCATGAAAGTAGTGTGCCGCTAATTATATGCAAAGCTACGCTTCTTTGACGAACTGAGCGAAGCGTGATATTCTTTTATGAAGTTATAAAGATCTAATATATGATAACTGGGGATAGGGGGTTTGATGGATATCGGAGCAGTTAAGCCAGTTGACATCGAAGAGGAGATGAAAAGCTCCTATATGGACTATGCCATGAGCGTGATTGTCTCCCGTGCCCTGCCCGATGTACGTGATGGGTTAAAGCCGGTGCAACGGAGGATTCTCTATGCCGCGGGAGATATGGGTCTTACCCAAACAAGTACCCACAAGAAGAGCGCTCGCATCGTTGGCGAGGTGCTGGGTAAATACCACCCGCACGGCGATGCCCCGGTCTATGAAGCCATGGTGCGCATGGCGCAGGATTTTTCCCTTAGGTATATGCTTATCGATGGGCAGGGAAATTTTGGCAGTGTGGATAACGACCCCCCGGCGGCGATGCGTTATACCGAGGCTCGCCTTTCCTCAATAGCTCAGGAGATGCTCCTTGACATCGAAAAGGAGACCGTGGATCTTGTACTCAATTTCGATGGCACTCTCAGGGAACCCACTGTACTTCCGTCAAGACTCCCAAACCTGCTCATAAATGGGGCCTCTGGTATCGCGGTGGGTATGACTACCAACATCCCCCCACACAATCTAGGTGAGGTCTCAGATGCCATCTGCTATCTCATTGATAACCCTGAAGCCTCAGCAGACGAGCTCACCGATTTCGTTAAAGGCCCTGATTTCCCCACTGCGGGTATTATTCTCGGCCGTGAGGGGATAAAGAATGCCTATGCCACTGGTAAGGGCAGGGTGTTAATCCGGGCCAGATATACGATTGATGAGCTGACTAAGGGGCGCTATCAGATAGTGGTCACAGAGCTTCCATATCAGGTAAACAAGGCAGCTTTGGTGGAGCGGATTGCCCATCTGGTCAAGATAAGAAGGATGGAGGGGATTGCCGAACTGCGCGATGAATCGGACAGGCAGGGGATACGCATTGTTATCGAGCTGAAGAAGGGTGCCCAAGCGGAGCAGGTCTTAAACAACCTCTTTAAACATACACCGTTGCAGCAAACCTTCTTCGTTAACATGCTGGCCCTGATCGATGGGCAGCCCAGGGTGATTAGCCTGAAAACGGCGCTTCAGCAATATATCAGCTTTCGCCAGGAGGTCATAGTCCGTCGCTCCCGGTTTGAGCTTCGCCATGCCAGGGAGCGGGCTCATATCCTCGAGGGGCTAAAGATAGCCCTCGACAACATGGATGAGGTTATCCAATTAATTCGCCGTTCCCAAAGCGCTGAGGAGGCTCGGAATAATCTGATATCATCATTTAATCTGACCCAGGCACAGGCCCAGGCAATCCTGGACATGCAGCTACGGCGCCTCGCTGCACTGGAGCGCCAAAAGATTATCGAAGAGTATACCGAGGTGTTAAAGACCATAGCTTATCTGGAAGACCTGATAGCCAACCCGCGCAAGATCCTTTTTCTGATCAAGGAGGATGTCAGCGAGATAAAGACGAAGTATGGCGACCAACGGCGGACGGAGATCCTTGAGGAGGAGCCAGAGGAGTTCAGGGAGGAGGACCTGATCCACCATCAGAAGATGATGATCGTACTGACTAACCGGGGATATATTAAGCGAATGCCTATCGAGAGCTATCGGGTGCAGCAGCGAGGGGGCAGGGGGGTGATGGGTATTACTACCCGGGAGGCGGAGAGCTTGAGCCTGCTCCTGGTCGGCGACACCCTCGATACCCTGCTCTTCTTCACCAATCGGGGGAGGGTATACTCACTTAAGTGCTACCGGATACCACAGGAGACCTCTCGAGTTGCCAGAGGGATACCACTGGTAAAATTGATATCTATAGATGAGGCAGAGCAGGTTACCGAGATTCTGCCGGTATCAAGCTTTGTTTCCGGTGAATCCATGATTATGGCGACACGACGCGGTGATATAAAGCGGAGCGCTCTTAGGGGGTTCGCCGCGGTGCGCGCCAATGGTCTCATTGCCTTGAGGCTGAGAAAGGGTGACGAGCTGGTAGCGGCGAGGGTGGCTGATGAAGGCGACGAGGTCATTCTGGTGACAGAAGAGGCTCAGGCAATCAGGTTTGCTGTGGGTGGGCTAAGGACTGCCTCACGCACCAGCGGTGGGGTGCGTGCCATCCATATAAACCCCGATGATCGTTTGGTAGCGATGGATGTTGTCTCCTCCGGTGCTTACCTGATGGTAATAACCAAGAATGGTTTTGGCAAGTGCACTCCCATATCCAGTTATCGCATACAGGCTCGTGGGGGCTCTGGGGTAAAAAGCCTCAGTTTAAAAGCAGGGAGGGTAGCGGCGGCACGCGTTATAAACACCTCTGATGAGGTGATGATGCTCTCTTTGAATGGGGTCATCCTTCGTATGCAGGCGGCTAATATACCTACTCAGGGGAGAATCAGGCGAGGGGCAAGCCTTATGAAGATGGATGAGGGGGATGAGGTCATTTTTATTGCGGCACTACGCTGATCCCTTCTGCAAAATATTTGCAGAATTTAAATAAACGAATAATCTATAAAAATTAGCGAGAATGCCCGTCAGCTTGCTGGCAGGATGAATCGCAGGGTGGGGTGGAAAGAAGCGTCTATAGGCACTGCAAAGCGAATTCGATCTATAAAGGTGCGAGAATTCGCGCCACAGATGCCTCTCAGCTTGCTTGAGGGTGATTCGCAAACTGACTTCTTAAGGTCTGCCGATTATTTTTCCCGGACCGGTGTAATCGTGGTTAGAGAGAACCCTGATAACCTAACTCCGGACAGTATAGAGGTTATGGTTTAGTAACGTACCGTAAGAGTAAAGACTATTGACAAATGGTTGCATTTAGCGATATAGTTGCCAAAGGTATTGACATTCATTTTATTCTATGGTATACTCTCCCAATTTATGGGTATGCTATCCGATAGTTTTAAATCGAGGTTGATGCGGTAAATTGGTGTTTCCTTGGTATTGGTGGGACAAGGCTGGAATGAGCTAGACATGTGTTGTCTGGCGGCTAGCCTTTTATTTATTTAGTAAAAGTGAAAGGAGAAGTGAAATGAAAAAGAGAATAAACCCAGCATGGCGTATTGTCATAGCACTGCTACTGTTATTCGCCCTGGCGCCGGTGGTAGCACTTAGCATCCCGGCGCAGGCAGGTGCGCCACCGGATACTTACATAAACGATATACCTGAGTATCTCGGTCCTAATACACACCCCCTGATAATAGCGGGCACCGCCATAGCTGACTCGCCCAGCACGGTCAACCAGGTAAAGGTGCAGATCACGCACATAACCTCCAGTAAAACCTATTACTGGACAGGTGTTGCTTGGACTACGATAGAGACCACCCTCATTGCGCCAGGATTCCCATCGATGTGGACTCCTCAATATGATTGGTCGGTAGCCTTGCCACCGCCACCAGGTGGTGATTTTGCCGATGGTACGGAGTATACTGTCACTGCCTGGTCAGAGGACTCACCGAGCATGCAGCAAGACACCACGCCGGCAACACGCAGCTTCACGTGGGACGATGAGCTTCCGGGCTCAAGTGTTATTAAGACAATAGGTAACGCTGCTCAAACCGACTGGATTGCATCTACAATCGACACGATCAGCGGCACTACAGCAGATACCAATTCGGGCGTCGCCGGTGTATATGTGCGAATACAGCGCCTGACCGACGGTATGTACTGGGATGGCGTAACCTGGCAGCCTGTTCCGGTTTACATCATGGCTACGGGCACAACCTCGTGGAGCGTAACCACCACAACCACACCACCCCTTCCCAACTGGACGCATGGTGCAGGTTACAATGTTGAAGTCTATGCGGTTGACAATGCTGGCAACTCGGAAGCTCTAACACCAGCTACGCAGGCCTTCAGCTTCGCGAAGGTACTTACCGGGCTTGATGTATATATAGATATCATCCCGGATTATATCCAGACCACGGCTCTCCCCGTAATCACGGGTACGGCGCATGCGGGGCAGGGCAATGTGGTACGGGTGGACGTGAAAATCCAGCGCC
This sequence comes from Dehalococcoidia bacterium, assembly GCA_035528575.1. NCBI lineage: Bacteria > Bacillati > Chloroflexota > Dehalococcoidia > Dehalococcoidia bacterium. The sequence continues at coordinate 49,908 of DATKYK010000030.1, forward strand.
AGGAGGACCTTTATTACTGGTCCGATTTGAGCGCTGACTGGGTTACCTCTCTAACGTGGAACGAGGTCCCAGGTGCATCCGGTTTACCCAGCGTGGACTGGGTTTACCCTGCACCATTGTTAGAGGATGGCAAGGAGTATTATGTCTGGGCACAGGTCACCGATGGCAGCGGTAGTCCGAAGGCGTCATCGTCGCCGGCAACCTTCATCGCCGACGACACAGCGCCAGTCGGTACTCAGATATATGGCTCTTTCATTCCTGGTAGCACTTACCTCGGCCCCACTGTCTTCGATCCGATTACGGTTGCGGGTGTTACCGGTTCCTCCGTCGATATAACCGGCGGCAGCAATCCCGGCATGCTGGATTCGGTTAAATTACTGATAGAGCGTATTGACACCGGCTTTTGGTGGGACGGCGTCGCCTGGCAAGTGCCGGCAGGATTTTATATAGATGCTACCGGTACGAATTCATGGAGCATAACAGCGGTAACTACGCGTCACCTTCCCCTCTGGGAGCATATGGTGTATTACAGCATCACCGCTATGGGGATGGATGAGGCGGGCAATCTGGAGCTCTCAGCTGTTGCGAACTTCGTGTTTATAGCGGATCTCACTGGGCTGGCTCCGCCGCCTGTACCGACACTTGCACCGACACCAACCCCGACACCGGCTCCGCCTGTTTTGAGCAGCATAACCTGGAGCGATGTCGATGGTTCGGTCAATATCACTGCGGGAGATGAGCTAGTCTTCATATTCAGCAAGGAGATGGATACCACAACACTCGACACTGTTTCTGAAATAAATACCCGACTTGATAGTACAGCTAGTGGTACCACTGATTATGGAACAACCTTCAACTCCAGTTGGAATACGGCCAAGACCGAGCTAACAGTGACCCTGGGAGCGGGCGAGGCTATTGTAGGTGGGGAGACGGTTAACCCGGCCAGCGATGTGAAGTCCGCAGCGGGTTTAGCCGATGCTACTCTGGCTCCAGGTCCGGCGATCCCAACAACGCCAACACCAACACCAACACCCGCGCCAACACCAACGCCAGCTGTTACAGTTACACCTACACCAACAGCAACACCCACGCCTACGCCTACGCCTACGCCTACCACTACACCAGCGGGGCCCGTCCTGAGCAGCATAACGGTGAGCGATGTAGATGACTCGGGCACTATCGACGTGGGAGATACGCTACAATTCAATTTCAACAAGGCCATGAATAAGACAACGATCGACAGTACCAACATCAACACCAGGCTGCCAGCCTCTTCTAGCCATAGCTACGGAACACTGGAAGCCGCTAACGTTGTCTGGAATAATGCCGGGACTGAGCTCACGGTAACCCTGGGATCGGGTGAGACTATCGAAGACGGGGATACGGTTAACCCATCTGGCGATGTGAAGTCGGCGGATGGTGCGTCTGATGCTACTACCGCTCCCGGGCCAGCGATAACTTTGCCAGAGGAGGGCTTGGTTTGGGAATGGTGGTATTACCTGTTGATCGGGCTGGGGGTGGTTATTATCATCGCCGCCATTGTCCTTCTCGTGGTTCTGCCAAAGAGGGGGGCTGGTGGAGAGTTACTCGATGAGGAGGAGCTTTACGGAGAAGAGGAGGAAGAAGAGTTTTGATAGCTTTTCTGGCAAGCGGGGTGTCGGCGCTCAAGCCCACAAGCGGCGCAGTGACTGAAGCGGCAATCAAGGGTATCGGTTCCTTGTAGGGAGCGCTGGTATTCCCTTTTCAGAAAAGTGGTGTTTACACCAACGTCGATGTGAGACCAGGGGAGGACTTCAGACAAAGGACGTTGGCGATTAGCGAAGAAAGCGGGGTCGAGCCCACATTCATGGAAGGCTCGACCCCATTTTTCATAGTTGAAAAGCTCGCTCCAGGAGTCGAAGGTTGCGCCCAATCGCCAGGCGTTATATATTACCTGAGAGAGGCGACGGTCGCCCCGCGCCAGTACACCTTCAAGCATGCTCATCCTGGGGTCCTGCCATGACAGTCGTAGCCCCGACTTTTTCAGGCCAAGCCTGAGCGAATCTATCCTGGCATTTAACTCCTCTTCGGTCGGCTGTGCCACCCACTGAAATGGGGTATGTGCCTTGGGTACAAAAGCTGAGACGCTCACCTTAAGGTGGGGCGCTCTGGCACCTGGTTTCTTCCGCGCAGCTACACGCTTATGCACAAGCTCAGCAATGCTCTCTACGTCATCTGGGGTCTCCGTGGGCAAACCGAGCATGAAATATAGCTTAACGCTGCTCCAATAGTGCTCTGCAGCGTTCTCCAGGGTTTGGAGCACGTCATCATCGGAAATACCCTTGTTAATCACCCGCCGCAGCCTCTCACTTCCCGCTTCAGGGGCAAAGGTCAAGCCGGTCTTCCTCCTGGAGGTAATGGCATCCATCAAACTCAACGAGAAGCTATCGATGCGAAGGCTGGGCAGCGATATCTTTAGGTTGTGCTCTTGATAGCGTGACGATAGTGTACTGACTAGGCTATCAATTTTTGAATAATCGCTGGTGCTTAGCGAAAGCAGGGAAAGCTCATTATAGCCACAATTCCGCAGCAGTTCACCCACCGCTGCCAGAATCTCCTCCTTGGGTCGCTCCCGAAGCGGGCGATAGATAATCCCCGCCTGACAGAAGCGACAGCCCCTGGTGCAACCACGCTGGATCTCGATGGCTGCCCGGTCGTGAATCGTTGCTATATAAGGGATTACTGGCCTGGTCACCGCAGGGGGCAGCTTCGTGAGGATACGCCGCTTGATGCTTGAGCTTAGCCCCGGGGATGTAGGACTTATCTTGGAGATGGTGCCATCGTCATGGTAGTCAACCTGATATAGACTGGGCACATAGATACCGGTAATACTAGCTATTTGGCGAAGTAACTCCAGCTTCTTACGGGCACCATCGAGCTTCCACTGGCGAAAAGTTTCCAGTAGCTCTAAGAGAACCTCCTCTCCTTCTCCGAGCACGAAAAGGTCGATGAATTCAGCCATAGGCTCCGCGTTGAGAGCGCAACTGCCGCCAGCGATAATCAGGGGGTAGGATTCATCGCGCTGAGCGGAGCGAACTGGTATCCCCGCCAGGTCAAGCATGTTGAGCACATTGGTGTAGGTGAGCTCATAGCCCAGGGAGAAGCCGATAATGTCGAAGTCCTTCAAGGGGCGTTTCGATTCTAGGCTAAATAGAGGGATGGCGGACTTCCTCATCTCCGCCTCCATATCGACCCAGGGGGCATAGACACGCTCGACAAGCACATTGGGCTCTCTATTTACTAGGTCATAGAGGATAGCCAAACCGAGATTAGACATGCCGATCTCATAGAGGTCGGGATAGGCCAGAGCCATCTTGACATCAATGGCGTCCCAGTCTTTGGTGATGCTATTCCACTCGCCCCCTGTATAGCGGGCTGGTCTGGTAACCCTGGGAAGGATGTGGTCTAGATTGGTCATAGTGTCTACTATTATATCAAAAGCCCCTCCCCTTTGACATCCTGGAAAGAAAATGATAGGATTTATAAGCAGTTACGTGGACGTTGTATATAGTATATATAAATGAAGGCAACTCTAGGGGGGTGGCAAGGAATTTACTCGTGGTGTGGGAGGAGCGTGATTCAGGAGGTATCGGTTGGCAGTTTCAAGTGTAAAGAGAAAAGAGATCACTAAAGAGGGCGAAAGGGTTTACGCCATCGTTCAGACGGGGGGAAAGCAGTATAGGGTCTCATCCGGGGAGACCATCGATGTGATGCACCTTCCCGCAGTGGAGGGGAGCACAGTAGAGCTGGATCAAGTATTGCTGGTCGCCGATGGTGAGAGCGTTAGAGTGGGCACGCCTACCGTTGAGGGGGCGAAAGTTCTCGCTGAGGTAATTGGCGAGGGCAAGGGGAAGAAGGTCATCGTCTTCAAATACAAACCAAAGGTGCGATACCGCAGACTGAAGGGTCATCGACAGCTTTATACCAGGCTTGCTATAAAAGAGATTGTATGCTAGTATGTGGCCTGTCCAAAAGTATATGATCGCTGTCTTCAGGAGATAGAATAGAGGGAAGTGGAAATGAGGGCTGGTTGCATTGGTTTTATTTGGGACGTTGCAGCATATGTAGCTAGTGCTATTGCCGTATCCACTTTCATGTGCCATTTTTGGTGGCCGGATGTGTTTACCGGACATGTGCTCTGGGGCGTATCTGGGGGCTTTGCAATATTCTCCATCTATGGTGGGATAATCAGAAGGGCCGATATTCAGGAGGAAGGTGTAAAAAGGGGGATGGCAACCGCCGCGGCAGTCATCGGATGCCTGGTGCTGCTGGGGTTAACCGTGAGCGCAGCATGGCTTATAATACCATTATCCTTATATTCCTGATCCCTATAGCCTTGCCATTAGTAATTTAGAAATCAGCCTAGATCCTGAATAGCATTTATATACAAAGAAGAAGGAGAGTTACTAGGTGGCGCATAAAAAGGGCGGTGGCAGTACCAGGCTGGGACGTGACAGCAAGCCAAAGCGGCTTGGGGTCAAGCGATACGGTGGCGAGCAGGTACGCGCCGGCACCATTATCGTTCGCCAGAGGGGAACGCGCATTCTCCTGGGGGAAAACGTTGGTCTGGGGCGGGATCACACCATATTTGCGCTCATCGATGGCTACGTCAAGTTCGGACCAGCGTCTAAATATAGAAAGAAGGTAAGCGTTTACCGCTGATGAAGAAGGGTATACATCCTGAGTATATGGAAGCGCAGGTCACCTGCTCCTGTGGCAATAGCTTCACTATTGGTTCGACCAGGCCGGTGCTCAAGGTGGAGCTTTGCAGCAAGTGTCACCCTTTCTTCACCGGAGAGCGGCGAATCGTAGACACCGCAAAGCGGGTGGAGAAGTTCAAGAGACGATACAAGATGGAGTAGAGCTATCCTATCTACTCCTCTTTCTCCTTCAACCGTCGAAAGAAGCAACTCCTGTTCCCGGTGTGGCATACCGGTCCGGTGGCCTCAACCTGAATGAGCAAGGCATCATCATCGCAGTCCCTAAGGATAGCGCCAACACTGAGGTAGCTTCCTGATGTTTCACCCTTGTGCCATAGTTCCTGGCGACTTCGACTGTAGAACCATACCTGACCAGTATCAAGCGTTCTTCTGAGTGACTCCTGGTTCATGTATCCCAACATCAGTACGTCCCCATTTTTCGCGTCCTGGATAATAGCTGGTATTAGTCCCTTTTCATCAAACTTCAGCATAGCCCCTCCTAAAATTTACCACGTAGGCAAAGAAATTACCGTATTCCTGAAAGGGCTCGAATCCTGCTTGGCGAGCCCAAGCAATAGTGGTCCTCCTAAGTGGGTAATCGGGGTCGAGGAGGTACTCCGAGATGGAAAGCACCCCACCGGGACGAATCACGCGATACAACTCCTGCAATGCCCGATCTTTATCGGGTATCTCACCCAGAACAGTGACCAGGTAGGCGAGGTTTAAACTGCCATCCTTAAACGGAAGACACTCCCCATTCCCCAACATTAATGCGACGTTTTCCAGATCATATCTTGTGACCTTGTTCTTAGCTCTGGCAATCATCGCCGGCTCGATATCCACGCAATAAAGCATTCCCGGGCTTTCCGAATAACCCACTCGCCGCGCCGCCTCTATGGTGAAAAAGCCGGGGCCGGGACCTAGTTCCAGGACTCTCATCCCTGCCGTGATTCCTACTTTGTCCAGCAATTTCGCTGGGCTGAAAAGACGCCTGCGCACCGGGCTTTCCAGAATCAACGCCAGCAACGTTACCGAGCGACGCGATGCTGGAGCAAGACGGAATTTGCGAACAATACGGAACACCACAAGCCATAGGAAGAGGACCGTGCCGATTAAACCCAGAATAACGATTAGCGTCGGATGCACCAGATGCTCCTATGCCGTAATATTGCCCACTGCCTTCTTCAGGTCAATATCGCCGGTATAGAGGGCGCGGCCTACTATCGCCCCCTCCACGCCAATGTCAATTAGCCTCTTCAGATGCCCCAGCGATGAAATGCCACCGGCAATTATGATGGGCAGGCTGGTTTTATCCACCAGTTCAGTTACGGCGTCAAAATTCGGTTCTGTGAGCGTGCCGTCGCGGGCGATGTCGGTATATATTAAGCGTTTCACCCCGAGGGACTGCATCTTATCCACTAATTCGATAGCGGTTACCTTAGTTCTCTCCTGCCAGCCACGGATTGCCACATAGCCATCACGGGCATCGATGCTGACAATTATGCGGTCTACGAACCTGCGGCAGGCCTCTTGAATCAAGGCATGGTCCTCTATTGCTGCTGTGCCCAGTATAGCGCGTGCCGCCCCGAGTTCCAGCGCCTGAGCTATCGACTCGATTCGGCGAATGCCACCTCCTAGCTGAAGGGGGATGTGGATTGCTTGTGCCATATCTGTGATAAGGGAGGCATGGCAGAGCTCGCCCCTGGCTGCACCATCGAGGTCAACTATATGAAGCCGCTTTGCCCCCAGCGATTGCCAGTGCAGGGCAATCTGCAGGGGCTCTTCAGAGAAGATAGTTTCCTGGCTGTAGTCTCCTTGATACAGGCGAACACACTTTCCACCCTTAAGGTCGATAGCAGGAATAATCTCCATTATCAGCCCTCTATTTTAGCTACGGGCAATCTGTTACTCTCGGTTCGTATTTTTTCAATAATACTAGTGGCCCTTTTTTCTCAATCGCCTTTTATAATCTTTTTAAGTAAATTGTAAATTAGTGAGTTATCAATAAAACCTTGCCTGACCTAAGATAGATTCCACTCAGTCTTTGGTAGTGAGCGGTTATCCGGATGGGCCGAGGCCGGGCAATACAATCGTAATGCTCGCCTTGTATTACCTGACTGCAGATGTATCAATTACACAGATTGCTAAGCTATGGATTCTTTTCCGTGGGTAGTTGCAAACCCCTGATGGCAGTAATATTCCTTAGAATCTCAGAGGTGCCGCCCTGGATGGTATAGCCCGGGGAGAACAGATAGGACTCGGCGGCGCTCTCACGAAATGCGGGTGGAATCCACTTCGAGCCCTGTCGCAATTGTCCATAGAGGCCAGGTAGCTGTGTTGCCACATGGGCCATGTACTGCTCGAACGATGTACAGAAGGCCTTAGCCAGCGCCGCTTCAGTGGTGGGGGGGCGACCCTGGTCGAGCACCCAGGCTACTCGATAGGTGAGCAGGCGTCCCACCTCGTACCTGACGGTAAGGTCTGCCAGCCTACTGCGTACTGTTGGTTGCTCTGCAAGGGGTTTGCCGCCCTGATTGGTTTGCTTGGCGTACTCGATGAGATCTTGATATAGCGGGTAATTGGTCATTAACCGCTCAACGCCGCTTCTTTCATAATCGAGCTGCTCAGCGATCTGGTACCAGCCACGGTTAATCTCTCCAACCAGGCTTGACCTGGGCACACGTACATTATCGAGAAAGACCTCATTATAGTGGTGTCCCCCGGTCATATCGATCAGGGGGCGAACCTCGATTCCCGAAAGGTGCATGTCCACGATAAACTCACTTATACCCCTGTGCCTGGGTGCATCGGGGTCTGTACGTGCTATCAGGTAGAGGTAGTCGATATGGTGCGCCCCGCTGGTCCATACCTTCTGTCCATTCAGGATGTAGGAGTCGCCATCCTCGGTGGCTTTGGTGCGAAGGGAGGCGAGATCGCATCCAGCCTCCGGTTCGCTCATTCCAATGCCAAATACAAGCTCACCTCTCGCGATGCGAGGCAGGAAGTACTCCTTCTGTTCATCGCTGCCATAGCGGATTATCGAGGGTCCCATCTGGCGGTCGGCAAACCAGTGGGCGGCTGCCGGCGCTCCATAGCGGACGATCTCCTCGGTGAGCACCATACGGTCCATGTAACTCTTCCCCTGACCGTACCACTCTCTGGGCCAGCACAGTCCGATCCATCCTCTCTGCCCTATCTTGCGGGAGAACTCTGGAGAATAACCACCCATCCAAGCATCGCAATGAACCTCGAAGCTTCCGTTCTTAAGCTCCTCTTCCAGGAACTGGCGGATCTCCTGCCTAAGCTTCTCCTGTTCTTCAGTGAAACGAAATTCCATTTACAATCACCTCATCTTACCATGTGGGATGCTATTCGAGTTCTATCATGACATCCCCTTTTTTTATACCCTGTCCTATCTCCACCTTGATATCGCTGACCTTGCTGTTCTGCGGGGATTTCACCGGCATCTGCATCTTCATGGCCTCAATAATAAGTAGCTCCTGGCCTTCTGTTACCTCCTCCCCCACCTTCACCTTGATATCAGTCACTTTTCCTGGCATTGGTGATACTATAGTAGTCATATTTTTAACCCTCACAGATTGATGTTTGAGTATTTCCTCCAAGGCCTGACAACGTTTTTATTCTCCGTCATGTCCAGTGCCCGGTTAATGTATTTCCTGGTCTCGCTGGGCATAATCACATCATCGATAAATCCCCTTTCCGCTGCGCAATAGGGGTTTTCAAAGAGATCCCTATACTCAGCTATCCTCTGGGCTTTAATCGCCTTGGGGTCCTCTGCCTCCTTTATTTCCCTGGCGAAGATAATGCTGGCGGCGGTCTCGGCGCCAACGATACAAATTTTGGCTATAGGCCAGGCGAACATGAAATCAGCCCCGGTATCCTTGCAGCACATTCCAGTGTAGGCCCCAGCGAAGGATTTACGTATGACCACAGTAATCTTGGGCACTGTAGCGTCGATATAGGAGTAAATCATCTTGGCACCGTGTCGTAAAATGCCCTTCCACTCTTCGGCTGACCCTATCCAGTAACCGGGGACATCATGGAGGGTTACCAGGGGTATGTTGAACAGGTCGCAGAACCTGACGAACCGGGCGACCTTGTCGGCGGCATCACAGTCCAGGGCGCCTGCGGCACACATCGGCTGGCTGGCCACGATCCCGGTGGGTCGCCCACCGAACCTGGCAAAACCGATAAGCACGTTCTGGGCAAAGTCCTTCAGTAGCTCAAAGAAGTGGCCATTATCGATGATTCTCATAATTACGTCGTGCATGTCATAGGCGATGTAGGGCTCTTCAGGAACCAGATTGTCCAGTTCTGAGTCTATCCTCTCCGGGTCATCACCTGTATCCTGATAGGTTGACTTCCTCTCGTCCTTATTATTGTTGGCGGGTAAAAAGCTCAACAGTTCCTTGGCCTTATCCAGGCAATCCTTGTCGTCCTCAACCACCAGGTGCGTCTCCCCCGATTTAACGGCGTGAGCCTCCACGCCGCAAAGGGTATCAATGTCGATATCTTCACCCGTCTGCGTTTTTACGAAGGCGGGACCAGCGATACCCATGCGGCCAGTCTCCCTGCATTGAAACACGAAATCCTGCATAACCGGGTGATAGGCTTGCCCTCCCAGGCAAGGACCCATGAGCAGTGCTATCTGGGGTATAATGCCTGAGGCCAGTACCTGGGATGTGAATAGCCATGCATAGCACTGCAAGGTATCCATTCCCTCTTGAAGCCTTGCACCCCCGGAGTCGTTCATGCCTACAAATGGTATCCCCATGTCTTTGGCCAGGTCGATGGCTTGCGAGAACTTTTTACCATGATATTCGCCAAAGGTACCTGCCATTGTGGTATAGTCCTCAGCAGCGACCATAACCAACCTGCCGTTTACCTTTCCGAATCCGGTGATTACCCCTTCGGCAGGTATTTCCCTTTTATCCATACCAAAAGCTGTGGTGCGATGCTTGACGAATAGGCCTATCTCAGTGAAGGTGCCGGGATCGAAGAAGTACTCTATCCTCTCCCTAGCAGTCCAGCTTCCCCTTTTATGCTGTTGTGCCACAGCTTTGGGGCCGCCCATTTGCTTTACCTTCTCGCGCTTCTGCTTGTATTCATCCAGCATCCATTGTCCTCCTGTTTCCCCCTACACGCACTCTTTTCCTATCTATCTAAGTAATTGTTGGTGTGATCTATGGCTATAGAATCTTGGAGATAATCCCAGTAACCACATTCACTCGGGCATTATACCATGAGCAGGTACAAATTTCCACATAGCAACGTAAAAAGGGCAGCCATCATATAGGCGGTCTCCCTTTTCTTCATGACAAAAGTACAATTATCTGCTATCGTAAGGCATCGTTATGTTAACATAGGCATTAAACATATTAACCGAATAGTGTGCCAGTATGGAACTTGTATTCCACCCTTGTCAATAATATCCAGGCTCTTCAGTTGCGCCATCGTTGCGAGGAGCGTGAGCAATGTAGCATTTCCAAAAGTATAACCGGTTGCTTGTCTTCGTTCGTATTGATAACAGGACTTCTGCTGCTTATAATAGAATAGTTTGGCGAGACCGCCTTCCGCGAGCTTTGAGAAAATATGGGCTATAACATGCTCACAGCATAACAGGTTGCAGATCTGTTTCTAAACAAAGAGGTGACCTTCAATCTGCTCGATGCCTGGTATGAGAAGTTGTTCTCATTAACGGCTTCCGTTTTATGGTGTACTTCCTGAAGCTGAGCAAAAGGAGCCATTAAGCTGGATCTAGCTGGAACTCGCTAATACTTTCTATTGACCGATTACGTGAGTGAATAAATGCGATAGCATTTTCTCCAACCTGTAAAAAGAGCAATTTGCAGGCGGGAACCTGCAAATTGCTCTTAAGTAGCGTATAGCCAAGGGTGAACTTATATTAGTCTCTAAACTACATTATGTTGGTAATATATCATAGATTAATATATTTGTCAAGTCTTTTGCTGCTTATTGGATAATATTATTATTAATTGGCTGGAGGTGATTTATTCGATTAGAGTAGACGCATAGTATTTATCGCCGGCAATAGGTTGGTGGGGTGGGTAAAAACAAGATGCCAGCCTTGTAAAATTGTCGCTGCTTTAGTAATATATGGTTGACTGAAATATAGAATAACCAAAGAAAATAATTAGATGCCTGCAAGAAATTCGGAGATAGACACCTGTAGGGTGATAAATGCGGACGGGCTTAATGGGCTCCCATGACCGATAGACAACTCGCCACGGGGCTGGTGGAAGTATTCACCGGCAGCGGCAAGGGAAAGACCTCTGCGGCACTGGGGATGGTGCTACGTGCCCTGGGGCATGGGCTTAGAGTGCACGTCATTTTCTTTATGAAGGGCAATTATCCATATGGCGAGCGGAATATGTTGCCCCGATTACAAAATGTTAGCTTCCAGAGTTTTGGGCATGAGAACTTCGTCGATCCAAATAATGTTAAAAAGGAGGAAAGGGAACAGGCAAGTGAAGCGCTTCAGGCAGCTAGGGAATCGATAGCCAGTGGTAAGTTTGACCTCGTAGTGCTCGATGAGGTAAACGTCGCTGTCGCTTGGAAGCTCATCAATATTGAAGAGCTATTAGAGCTGATCCAGGAAAAGCCGCATAATGTTGAGCTTATCCTCACGGGTCGCTATGCCGATCAGAGGCTTATCGAAAAGGCCGATCTGGTTACCGAGATGGTGGAGGTCAAGCACCCCTATAAGAAGGGAATAAAAGCGAGAAAGGGGATCGAGTATTGAAAACAGTGATGAAAGGAGAAATAAGATGATTACCCTGAGTGTGATAAAGGCTGACATCGGCGGATATGTGGGGCATTCCAGCTCACATCCCTTGGTGTTGGAGAAGGCTGCTGAATGCATGGCGAAAGCAAAGCGTGACAAGCTGCTGGTGGATTTTCACGTTACCAGGTGTGGGGACGATCTGCAACTGATCATGACCCACCAGCGTGGAGTGGAGGACGAGGCTATTCACAAGCTCGCATGGGATACCCTCTTGGATTGCACCAAGGTAGCCAAGGAGCTGAAGCTTCATGGGGCGGGACAGGACCTCCTATCCGATGCCTTCTCGGGCAATGTCAAGGGGATGGGGCCCGGGGTCGCCGAGATGGAGTTTGAGGAGAGGGGATCGGAGCCGGTTCTCATCTTCATGGCCGACAAAACTTCGTCCGGGGCGTGGAACCTCCCCCTCTACAAGATGTTCGCCGATCCATTTAATACTATTGGTCTGGTTATTGCCGAGAACATGCACGGCGGCTTTCGCTTCGAGATTCACGATGTAAAGGAGCATAAAAAGATAACCCTCGACGCACCGGATGAGATCTACGACATGCTCCTCTTCATGGGGGCGCCGGGCCGCTATGCGGTGAAGGCAGTCTACCACCGCGGCTCCAACGAGATAGCTGCTGTTTCATCTACCGATAAGCTGAGCATGATGGCCGGTAGATATGTGGGCAAGGACGACCCGGTGTGCGTCGTCCGCTCCCAGGGGGAGTTCCCTGCGGTAGGTGAGGTGCTGGAGCCCTTTACCAATCCCTTCCTGGTGGAGGGATGGATGCGAGGCTCACATCACGGTCCGTTAATGCCAACTTCCATTGAGCAGTCAAACCCGTCCCGCTTCGATGGCCCGCCGCGGGTGGTCTGTGCTGGCTTCCAGCTCTCGGGTGGCAAGCTGGTGGGACCACGTGATATGTTCGACGACCCCAGCTTCGATAAGGCGAGGCGGGTTGCGAACGAGGTTGCCGATTATATGCGGAGCCATGGGCCATTTGAGCCTCACAGGTTACCCCTGGAGGAGATGGAATATACTACCATGCCACAGGTGGTGAGGAAGTTGGAGGGGAGATTCGTTGACCTTTGAGGGTGACAAGGCTTCTCTTGGCGACCAAAAATCCTGCTAAGGTGCGAGAGTACTCGCGATTGCTTCAGGGCATACCATATGAGATTGTCACCCTTTCTGAAGAGGGTATTTATCAGGTGGTTGACGAGACCGGGAAAACCCTGGAGGAGAATGCTTCACTTAAAGCTAAATCCTATGCATGTCAGAGCAATCTGCTAACCCTGGCCGACGACTCGGGACTGGAGGTGGATGCACTGGGTGGAGAGCCCGGTGCTCTATCTGCCCGCTTTGCCGGCGAAGGGGCATCGGATAACGAGAGAATCGACTATCTACTGGCAAAACTCACCGGCATCCCCTGGGAGGAAAGAACCGCTCGCTTCCGGTGCATGATAGCTATCGCCTCACCGCAAGGAGAAGTGGAGCTCTGCCAGGGAGAGTGCCGGGGCATCATAGCATTTGAACCGAAAGGTGAAAATGGCTTTGGCTATGACCCCATCTTCTATCTTGACCAACTGGAAAAGACCATGGCGGAGCTATCTATGGATGAAAAGAACGAGGTGAGCCACCGGGGGCAGGCAGTCAGGAAGGCATGCCGTGTACTGGAGCGGCGAATAGCATGAATAAAACCGTGACCGCTTGATTAAACATAGCGAATGCTAAGGAGGCTCCCAAGGGTTCAAAAAGGCGGATCAAGAGAAAACAACGTCATGAAGAGTACAAAAGGATGACTGGGCTTTCCGATTCTTTTCAGCGACCCATAAACTACCTAAGGATATCTGTCACCGACCGCTGCAATCTGCGCTGCATCTATTGTGTGCCCGCTGGAGGCATCCAGCACTTGCCCCGAAATGAGGTGCTGCGCTACGAAGAGATCCAGGCGGTGGCTCAAGCAGCAGCATCTCTGGGCATAAATAAACTGCGGCTTACCGGGGGTGAGCCTCTGGTAAGGGCAGAGTTGATCCGGCTGGTGCAAATGCTCTCCCATATCGCGGGCATTGATGATGTTGCACTAACCACCAATGGGGTGCTGCTCAGAAAACACGCCACCTCCCTCAGGGAGGCCGGGTTAAAGCGGGTCAATGTGAGCCTCGATACGCTTAAACGGGATAAATACAAACAAAATGCCCGTCGCGACCGGCTGGGCGATGTTCTCGATGGTATAACAGCGGCAAAAGAGGCAGGTCTTGAGCCGGTCAAGGTGAATATGGTGGTTATGCGGGGTATAAACGATGATGAGGTGCTGGATTTCGCTCGCCTCACCATTGAAGAAGGGTGGCACGTTCGCTTTATCGAGCTTATGCCTTTTGCCAATGGAGAAAGCCTCCAGTCTGTTCCAACGAAAGAGGTCATGCAGCGTCTGCGTTCTATAGGCAAACTTGAGCCTTGCATTTCCAGCCAGGGCAACGGTCCTGCCAAGTACTTCCGATTTCCAGGAGCGGAGGGTACAGTGGGCTTTATCAGTCCCATCAGCGAGCACTTCTGCTTCAACTGCAATCGCCTGCGTCTCACAGCAGATGGAAAGCTGCGACCCTGCCTCTTGAGCGATGAGGAGGTAGACATCAAAACTGCCTTACGCCGTAGAGCATCGCCGATGGAGATCAAGGGGTTGATTCAGCAGGCGGTGGCTAAAAAGCCGGAGCGCCATCATTTATCGGAGGGGTTGCAACCGACGGGGCGAGTGATGTGCCAGGTGGGAGGTTAGATGGAACCAGCAAGGATGGTGGATGTGAGCCAAAAGCCTCTCACTGAGAGGGAGGCGGTAGCCAAAGGTCTAGTGGTGATGAAGGCTGAAACGCTCTCCATGATAAAAAGCGGCGAGATGCCCAAGGGGGATGTCCTGGCCACAGCTCAGGTGGCCGGTATTATGGCAGCAAAGCAGACCTCACAGATCATCCCCATGTGCCACCCCTTAACGCTTGATGAAGTAAAGGTGGAATTCCAATTCGTGGAGGGGGGAGTGGAGATTGCCGCGACGGTTAGGTGTACCGGGAAAACGGGGGTGGAAATGGAAGCGCTCACCGCCGTAGCAGCGAGCGCTCTCACTATCTACGATATGTGCAAGATGGTTGAGCGAGAGATAAGGATCGATCAGATCCGCCTGTTCAGAAAGAGTGGCGGTAAGAGCGGCAATATCATCCTCAAGTAACCTAGCGATTTTTTGGAAACCCCAGTATCTATAGATTGGTTAAAAAGGGGCGGCAGCGTTATTTTCCCCCTTAACATATTTATACGCTAGTCAGTTTACAGTTCACCCATTCAAAGAACGGTGGTGCTATGCCCTTTTTGACCACACGAAGCTCTTTCTGGAGTTGAACCTGTATATTTACCGCTAATATTGGCAATCAGTTTGTGATATGTTACACTATCTCAGGTTAACCAGGAGGAGACTATGGCAACCAGGCAGATATTCTGGAACATCGGAGACTGGGGTTATATACTCTACGGACTGCTGCTACCATTAGCGATAATCCTTGCCTACGCGGTCTACCGTCGCTACCGCCTATGGCAGGTAGGGCAGCCGGATAACAGGCTCGATAATCTTCCGCAGCGGTTGTGGTCATTTGCTGTTACCGGCACCGTGGATGGCTTTATCCACCGGCGTTTTCTCAAAGAACCCTACCCCGGTTTGATTCATTTCCTCATATTTTGGGGATCAATCGTCTTTCTGTTGGGAGCATTCATCGATTTCGTAACACACTATGGGGTAAGCGGCGTGGTGAATGGCGAGCTGGTTCATGGCCTGTGGGGCACGCCCTATCTAGGTTTGTCCTTTGTGGTTGATGTCCTCGGCATCGGGGTACTCATCGGGGTGTTGTTTGCCACTTACCGCAGATATATTCAAAAACCGGATAGGCTTGATAATAAACCCGAAAATGCCATTGCCCTCATCCTTATCTTTGTCATCGTGATTACCGGCTTTATTATTGAGGGGTTGCGTATCGCCTACTTTACCAGCAACCCATCAGCATTCCACCAGATACTCCCGCTTGACTACGACACTGCGTGGGCAGTGTGGTCCCCCGGAGGATGGGTCTTCGGTCAGATATTTGCCGGCCTCTCCTCAGGGGCGCTGCTGCTAGCTCACAAAAGCCTGTGGTGGTTCCATACCGCCCTCGGCCTGGGGGTCATAGTCTATGTTGCCCTCACCTGGTCCTCACTATCGCACATCGTTGTCGGCCCCTTCAATGTGCTTTTCAGGTCATCTCGTCCCAAGGGAGCTCTGTCGCCCATGGATCTGGAGGAGGCCGAGACCTTCGGGGTCGACAAGATCAATGGGTTTACCTGGAAACAGATCTTCGACCTGGATGCCTGCACAAGATGTGGTCGCTGCCAGGATATTTGCCCAGCCTATCTCAGCGGGAAGGCACTTTCACCTAAAAAGCTTATCCAGGATCTAAAGCAGCACTGGCTTGAGGTGGCCACCGATATGGTGGTGGCAAATATAGCGGCTTCGAGTGGAAACGGTGTTGGAAATGGCAATGGGAAGTCACGTCCGTTGAAGAACAGGCTGTTACAGACCCTTGACCGCTGCACGTTCGTGGTGCTTCCTGAACTGCTGGCAAAGGTTGGCTTTGGGGGTAAGAGAGGGAACGGGAGCAGCAATAAGGACGAGATTTCAATGATCGGCGATGTAATAACCGCGGAAGTAATCTGGGATTGCACCACCTGCCGCGCCTGTCAGGAGGTGTGTCCTGTCTTTATAGAGCACATCGATAAGATCATCGATATGCGCCGCAACCTGGTGCTGGAGCAGGCGGAGATGCCGGAGACAGCAGAGATGGCGCTTAGGTGCATAGAGGAAAGGGGACATACCTGCAAGGGGACCACTGCCTGCAGAACTGACTGGTGTGGCGATGTCGAGGGCGCCAGGCTCCTCTCCGAGGATCAGAACGTGGAGGTCCTATACTTTGTCGGGTGCTCTGCTGCTCTCGAGGACCGGAATATGAAGGTGTCGGCCGCTTTGGGCAAGGTTCTCCAGGCGGCAGGGGTCAAGTTCGGCGTGCTCGGTGAGGAGGAGAGCTGCTGTGGTGAGCCAGCTCGACGAATGGGGAACGAGTACCTGTTCCAGATGCAAGCGACGAAAAACATCGAGACCTTTAAGCGATACGGCGTGAAGAAGATCGTGGTTAGTTGCCCCCACGGCTATAACACCCTGAAGAACGAATACCCCCAGTTTGGCGGCGAGTTTGAGGTAGTCCACCACTCACAGTTCATCGCCGAGCTAATTAAGCAAGGCCGACTTAAACTAAAGGATGGTATAACTGAGAAGATTACCTATCACGACGCATGTTACCTGGGACGACACAATGATGTTTACGAGGAGCCGAGGCAGGTGGTTAAAGCTATCCCCGGGGCGCAGTTCGAGGAGATGGCACGCCGTCGCAGTCGGAGCTTCTGCTGTGGCGCCGGTGGTGGGCATATGTGGATGGAGGAGACTGTAGGCACCAGGATCAGCGAGATGCGCACCGATCAGGCGCTCGCCACCGGGGCTAGCATCCTGGCTACTGTCTGCCCCT
This sequence comes from Dehalococcoidia bacterium, assembly GCA_035528575.1. Classification (NCBI taxonomy): domain Bacteria; kingdom Bacillati; phylum Chloroflexota; class Dehalococcoidia; species Dehalococcoidia bacterium. The sequence goes on from DATKYK010000030.1 coordinate 67,044, forward strand.
TCTGCCTCCAGATGTTCGAGGATGCAATCAAAGCGAAGGAAGCCGAGGAATCCATACGTGCGATGGACATCGCAGAATTGGTGGCAGCAGCGATAGAGGAACGGGAACCCGCTATAGCGAAGGCGGTTGAAGAGAAGCCTGCCGAAGCTGGCAGCGGGGTAACTGAAGAAAAGCCACAGGATACCAGTGGTGACGCCATTGAATAATAGCGTCAACGATCTGGAAGTTGCTTGTATCTTGTAAATAGCGCTTTTTTGCCAAGTAAAAGGTTGCTAGAGGACGACTGTCTGCCCTGGCTCTAGGACGACGATCTCAACACCTGGTGCTTCATTCTTTGCTAACGCAACGAATCTATCGGCGCTCTGTTCCAAGACCGGGAATGTTCTATAGTGCATGGGGATCGCCTTTTTGGGATTGAGTAGTGTGAGCGCCCTGGCTGCCTGAATCGGGTCCATAGTGAAGGCATTACCGATGGGTAGTAATGCCAGGTCTATCGGGTATAACTCACCGAGTATCTTCATGGTAGAAAAGATGCCGGTATCACCGGCGTGGTAGATGGTATAACCGTCCTCCAATTTTATGATGAAGCCGGTGTTGCTCGCCGTTTGCGAGGAATGGAAGGCCTGGGTCATAGTTATGGTGATGCCATCGATCACCGCGGTGGCACCAATGTTCATCCCCATTCCGAAGTTGACCACATTGTCTGCCGAGAGCCCCAACTCAGATATCATCCTTCCTGCTGTTTCCGGTTGAGCTATGAGTGTTCCCCCGGTCTTCTTGACAATTTCTACCGCGTTTCCCAGGTGGTCAAAGTGATCATGGGTGACCAGAACCATGTCTGCCGCTTTAATATCGTCAAGTCTGATGGGGCATAGAGGATTTTCTGTAATGAATGGGTCGATATAAATAATCTTGTCCCGAACTGAGGTAACCACAAAATTGGCATGTCCGAGCCATTGGATAGATCTAGCCATTTTCACCACTCCATATTACCGCTCAAAATTATGAGGCAACCCGGCTAGGGCTACCCGTACTGCTCGCGGAGGGTCCGCTTCAAGATCTTTCCCGTGCTGGTGCGGGGCAGCATATCGACAAAGACCACAGAGCGTGGTCTCTTGAAGCTGGCTAGCCGCTCGCGGCAGAACTCCATGAGTTCCTCAGCGGTTGCAGTTTCCCCCTTCTTAAGTGCCACGATTGCCTTGGGCTCCTGGCCCCATTCCGGGTCGGGAACCCCGATCACTGCCACCTCCTCAACTGCGGGGTGAGCATAGAGCGCATTCTCCACCTCTTCCGGTGATATATTCTCCCCGCCCCTGATAATCATGTCATCGCCGCGACCGACAAGGAACAGGTAACCGTCCTCATCCATATAGCCCATGTCTCCGGTGCGCAGCCAGCCATCTTTGGTCATGGTTTTAGCCGTTTTATCGGCATCCTTCCAGTATCCACTCATCAACCTGGGCCCTCGAGCCACAATCTCGCCAATCTCCACGGTAGGCAGGTCATTGCCCTCCTCATCGATGATCTTCATCTCCACATCATGCATCGGTCTGCCAATAGAGGAGGTAAGCCTCCTCAGCTTCTTGTCCTTCTCCTCCTCCGTTCCCTCTATGATATGGTCTTCCGGCCCCAACGTGGTAATTGTAGAGGCAGTCTCTGTCTGCCCGAACGCATTGATGAAGTTTGCCCCGGGGAAAAGATCGATGGCCTTCTTGATTACCTCCAAAGGCATCGGGGCTGCCCCATAGGTAATCACCCTCAGGCTAGAGAGGTCGTACTTAGCGAAATCGGGATGGTCGATAACCCGCTTTAACATGGTTGGTACCAACATGGCGCGGTTGGCCTTCTCCTGCTGCACTGTCTCCAGCCACTCATCAACCTCAAACTGTCTCATCATCGCTAGGCAGCGACCCCCATAGGTAGCTGCCAGCATCGCCTGTATTCCGGCCACATGATAGAGGGGCATGGTAAGGAGATTGGTCTCCTCAATCTCCAGGTCTACCGGATTTACATTCTCCAGCATGTAGACGCTGAAGCTATTGTGGGGAAGGGGCACCCCTTTGGGCAGTCCGGTTGTACCTGCAGTATACATCAGAATCGTTATGTCTTCGTCGCCGATCTCGGCAAAGAATTCCTCAGCCGAGGCAGCGGCGAGTAGCTCCTCGTAATCGAGCACGCCCTCATGCTTGCCTTCGATAGAGATGTAATGCTGCACCAGTGGCAACTCCGGGCGCATTTCGTTTACCATCTCGACATAGCGCTCGCCTATCAGTAGAACGCTCGCCTCCGCGTGGTTGATCATGTAAATGAGCTCATTCTTCTTTGCCCTGAAGTTCAGAGGAACGAATATGGCCCCGGTCTTAGCCACCCCATAGTAGGCTTCTACATATTGATTACAGTTGACCTGAAGGATGGCGACACGATCGCCCTTCTTTACCCCCAAACTGTCTAAGGCATTGGCCAGCCGGTTAGCCCGTTCACTTAACGCATTGAAGGTGAGTCGCTTTCCTTCGAAGACTATAGCTGTCCGGTCGGGGCAGATGGCCGAGGTTATACTAAGAAATTCCGTTGTATTCAACGTTCCCTCCTTTCAAACTTTCAAAAGGCTTGAAGATTTATTTCACGCACAGATTGTCTAGTCAGTGTTATTGAGCCAGCCTGCTTATCACCTCCTCAACAATCCTTGGCAGTATCTTCCCTACAGGTTTATTTATGAGAACAGTAGCATGTTCATCCATAGAGGCGGTGCCGACATTTATTATTACCAGCTTTGACCCAGCCTCTATGGCATAGATGGGCATGTAGGCAGCGGGATATACCATCAGGGAAGAACCTAGTAGCATAAAAAGATCGCAATTACGGGAGTGTTGCTCCGCCTCACTGGTATCTTTAGTCAGTGGTGTCTCCCCAAAGGAGACCGTTGCTGACTTTATCATTCCGCCACACTCAATACAAGTAGGCTCCTCATCGCCGTCCCCTAGTCTCTTGGCAATCTCCTTTACCGGATACCGTCTTGCGCAGTTAACGCACTTCAGCCATCTGAGGGAGCCATGAAGCTCGATGACCTTATCCTCTGGTACCCCTGCCTTTTGATGCAACCCATCCACGTTCTGAGTGATCACGCAATCAAGCTTACCCGTTTTGTAGAGCTCAGCGATTGCGTGGTGAACAGGGTTCGGCTGTGCCTGTTCTATCATGCGAAACATGTTCCAAGTTTGCCAGCTTCTTCTTCTAGTCGAGGGATTTCCAATAAAGGTAGGAAAATCAGATTGGCTGGAATGAGTAGTAGGGGGGACTCTTGGGCTCGTGGCGTCTCGCGTGCTGGATTCTGTGTTCACTCCTGTCCCTGTGAACATAACAATCTTCTGGGCATTGACGACCAGCTCTACTGCTTCCTCGATAAGTCCCTGTATTTCCGTCTTCACCAATGCGTCTTCCTATCACCAGGTTTAAATAGCAGAACCTTTTACCAAATAGGTGGACTCTTAATTCGCCAAGGCTTTGGTAATCTCAGCAAGCCTTCTTTCCAGTACCAGTCCCTCCTTCAGGGTTAGATCGAGTCCTCTCGTGACTGCCTCCTTGGCATGTCTTACGGCAATAGGGCTATGGGATAGAATCTTTTTTGCTATCCTATCGGCGGAAAGATAGAGCTCCTCCCTGCTCACTACCATGTTTACCAGTCCGATACGAAGAGCCTCCTGAGCATCGATGCGATCGCCGGCAAGGAGTATTTGGAGAGCCTTCCCCTTCCCGATTGCGCGGGGCAATGTCTGTGTGCCTCCCGCCGCAGGTATCATGCCCAGGGAGACCTCAGGGAGTCCAAACACGGTTTCCTCGGATGCGATCCTGATATCGCAAAGTAGGGCAATCTCCACGCCAGAGCCGAGGACATAGCCATGGACCGCAGCGATGAGGGGCTGTTTCAGGCTGGTAAAAAGACCCCAGATATCGCGCTCCCATCTTACCTGGCGGGCGATGATCGGCGACGGGGCGGTGCCAAACTCGGTGAGATCAGCGCCCACGCAGAAGGCTCGTTCCCCAGCCCCCTTGAAAATGGCGATGAGCACACCGGGATCGTCCCTGATGGCAGTGAGAACCTGATAAAGCTCATCGCGCATCTTAAGGTTAAAGCGGTTTAGAACCTCAGGGCGATTAAGTGTGACATATGCGATGTCATCCCACTTTTCATAGACAATGGTTTCAAAGCCGTTCACGCAATTATTTTACCACAATACCTATTAAAAAATCAGGGGCTGATGAGTCATCTATATTTTATATCGTGTGCTTTCCCCAAACTGGTGGTTGTTCCTTGGCGTATCAATGGGGATACTAAATGGCACGGGTATTCAATATTTTCAATGGCATAGGAATTCATAGGATAGCTGGGGTGGGGGAGAAAGCGAAAGGTGGCGCTCTAAAAAGGGTAAGCCTCAAAGCAATGTGCATGAAGCCTATCTTGAGATTAATATTTCATACACCTTTAAAATGCGGCGGCCTCTTCTCCTTAAAAGCCCTGATCCCCTCCATCCGGTCACTGGTGGTTTGAATCAGGAAATAGAGGTCGGCTTCGAGCCGTAATCCCTGCTCCAGGGTGAGATCCAGCCCCTTGTGTACCGCTTCCCTGGCATATCTCAAGGCGATGGGACCATGGGAGATTATCCTCCCTACAAACTCCTCCGCTTCCTGAAGGAGCTTCTCCGCAGAGACTACCTTGCTAACCAAACCGATGCGAAAGGCCTCCTGGGCATCGATGGGTTCCGCGGTGAGGACTATCTCCAGCGCCTTTCCCTTGCCTACCAGGCGAGGCAACCGTTGTGTCCCACCGCCACCGGGGATAAGACCATGAGCAGCGTGGGGAAGGCAAAAACTGGCCCTCTCTGAGGCGATCCTAATATCGCAGGCAAGTGCCAACTCAAACCCCTCGCCTAGGGCAGCGCCGTCGATGGCAGCGATTGTCACTCGCTCCAGGCTGGCGATGTCTCCGGGGGTATCGCATCCTGCAGACCATTCCTTGGGCTCTTTGCCTGAGCAGAAAGAGCCTCCCGCGCCTTTGAGGACCACTACGCTGATCTCCTCATCCTGATTAATGGTCTGGCAGGCATCGGCTAGTTCCCTTACCATCTGGGTATTTATCGCGTTACCCACCTGAGGACGATTGAGGGTGATATAGCAAACCTGTCCCTTCTTCTCATGGATAATCGTCTTATAATGCATGATAAACCCCAGTAAACAAGAAGGCTCCAACAGATGATAACCAAGTGCGAGGGTGGTGTCAAGGCGGATTGATATTGACCTTTTCCCCGGGGTATGCTATATTACGTAAAACTAAATAATGAAACCAGAGGTGCCCGAGCGCGAGCGAGGGCTTAATTGGAACGCAAGTCGGTGAGAATCCGGCGCAGTACCGCCTACTGTAACCCTGAATAAGTTCGGGGGAGTCAGAACACCAACCTCTGGATTTCCAGCAGCCTCCGCGGAGAAAAGGGGGTGGGAAGCATGCTCAGATAGCTTGAGGTTCCCCTCGTTCTGCAGAGCGAGGGGATTTTTGTTGCTACGCCATGATGAAAGGAGTTGTCAATGAAAAGGTTGTCTTTGGTCTTGCTTTTTGCGACCTTTGCGCTTGCTTTAGCGATAGCCTGCACCCCTCCACCTCCCGGCCCGGGGACAATAACCGACGATCTGGGAAGGACAGTTAATATCGAGCAGGTCCCGCAGCGGATCGTCTCCCTGGCACCGAACATCACCGAGATCCTGTTTGCCCTGGGCCTTGGTGATAAGGTGGTGGGCGTGACCGAGCACTGCGACTATCCCGAAGAGGCTGTGAGCAAGCCCAAGGTGGGCGGCTATTTTAGCACCAACCTGGAGGCGATCATTGCCCAGGACCCCGATATTGTGTTCTCCGATGGACACGACCCCGTGTGTGAGCAGCTCGAGGGGCTGGGGGTAACAATGGTGG
>DATKYK010000031.1 GCA_035528575.1 Dehalococcoidia bacterium
TGCCGTGTGTTTCGATGGGGCCAATATCTGGGTGGCCAATGAGTATGACGGCACTGTGACCAAGCTCACGGCATCTAGCGGTAGCCTAGTAGGCACCTACAGTGTCGGTGATTATCCCAGTGCCGTGTGTTTCGATGGGGCCAATATTTGGGTGGCCAACTATTCGGATGACACCATGACCAAGCTCACGGCATCTAGCGGTAGCCTGGTGGGCACCTACAGTGTTGGCGATGGTCCCCGAGCCGTGTGTTTCGATGGGGCCAATATCTGGGTGGCCAATAGGGATGATGACACCGTGACCAAGCTGAGGGCTTCAGACGGCAGCCTGGTGGGCACCTATAACGTCGGCTCTACTCCCTGGGGCGTGGCCTTCGATGGGGCCAATATCTGGGTAACCAACGCCCTTGACGACACCGTTACCAAGCTGAGGGCATCCGACGGCAGCCTGGTGGGCACCTACAGCGTCGGCTCTACTCCCCGTGCCGTGTGTTTCGATGGTGCCTATATCTGGGTAGCCAACTATTCGAGTAATACCGTGACCAAGCTGTAAGGGCACGGAAGTATATGAAGGAGTGCGAAATGAGTGTCCTCCCTCCCCTTGAGGGAGGGAGTTAGAGGGAGGGGAAGTACCGGCACCCTCACCCAACCTCTCCCTTCAATGGAGAGGGGCAATCATGACGGAGGGGCACACTGGACTAGCAATGAGAAAGAACAGAGACCTGGCAAATCTTGCTCGCGAACTCCGCCACAAACAAACTGACGCGGAAAGGGCCCTCTGGGCGAGGGTACGGAACAGGCAGCTGGAAGGTGTCAAGTTTCGAAGGCAGCAACCTATAGGCCCGTACATCGTCGATTTCGTGAGCCTGGACAGAAAGCTCGTAATCGAAATCGACGGTGGCCACCACAGCGAGGAAGAGCTGAGGGAAAGCGATCAGAAGAAGTCAGCGTGGCTGGAAGAGAGGGGCTATGAAGTGCTTAGATTCTGGAACAACGAGGTTATGAGGAACATGGAGGGTGTTCTGGAGAAGATGCGAGAGGCGTTAGGATGACGGCTCACCCTCACCCAGCCTCTCCCTTCGAGGGAGAGGGACTGCTGGTTCTCCCTCCCCTTGAGGGAGGGAGTTAGAGGGAGGGGGAAGAACTCTAGCAGGGAGTATGCTATGAGAAAGAGAAAGTTTATCTTAATCGGAATCGGAGTGCTGGTGTTTACGCTGCTCGCGGGGACGGTCGCCCTGGCGGCGGTAAACTATGATATAGAGCCGCAGGTAGTCTCCACCGGCGGGGGTGAGCGGGCTTCCGATAACTATATGATACGCGACGTCGCCGGGGAGTCTGCCGTGGGCATCTCCCAGAGCCAGAACTACCTGCTGCGAGCGGGCTTCCCGCTGCCTGCGGTTGTACCATCCCCCACTCCGACGCAGAGACTTGAAGGCGATATCCACCCGCTGGGCAGCGGCAACGGAATCATCGACTCGGCAGATTTCCAGCTAGTTGCCCAGCACATCATATGGACCATAACGCTAACCGGCGATGATTTCCTCGCCGCCGATGTGAACGATAGCGGCACTATAGACTCGGCCGACTTGCAGCTTGTGGCGCAATACCTTATCGGGACGATAACAGCATTTCCTGGAGGAACGTACATTCCCTAAGAAAGGAAATCATGCTAATGGCAACCTGCACATCGCCAGCGCCCCGCAATTGAAAAACTGTAAGACTGATCCCCATGTACCAATTGAAATGTCCTACTCGGGTATTAAATGCTCCGGCACCTGAATAGCCACCACCTCCCCACGGGCGCAGACCTCTCCCTCGGCGGACAGTGTCGCCGCAACAACAACCTTCCGGCCCTTGATCCCCTTGACTGATGCCCGTACCTGAAGCGGAACACCCAACGGGGTTGGATGCAGGTAATCGACATGCAATGAGCCGGTCAGAAAGCGTAGCGGCGGCTCGGTATCCATATCGCGCCCATCAGCGCGATATGCTGCCGCCGACGCTGTGCCGGTGCAGTGGCAGTCTATGATTGAGGCGATCAGACCACCGTACACGTATCCGGGAATAGCCATGTGGTACGGTTTTGGATGGAAGGTGCACACAGCCTCTTCCCCATCCCAATAGCTCTTGATCTGCAGCCCATATTCATTCAGGTGACCGCAGCCATAACAGTGGCTCAGATGATCCGGGTAGTAATCCTGAAATGCCTTCTGGTTCATACAACGGTCCTTTCACCATTCTTTGCCATATCTATGGTATACACCAAGTACTATTAAGCTCTCACAGACCTTATTACATTCAACCAACCACGATTGCTCTATACCCTTTCCACCTCCACCAGGACATCATAGAATGCAGCATTGGGCTGGAGTATATGCTGTTGAACCGGGTTTATCATGTCATGGGTTAATAGGTTGAGATGACCCTCGATATACTGACCTGGCCACCATCCTTCCGTTATGTTAACAACACCTGGCTTTATCCCGGTGCTTAGCTCCGCCCTCGTCTTGAGCTGCCCGCGGTCATTGAAAACACGCACAACGTCTCCATCGACGATGCTGCGCGGTTCAGCATCCGACGGATTTATCTGCAGAGCAGGCTCAGGCACTTTTTTCAGTAAGCTGGGGATATTGGCCAGGGTAGAGTGCACGCGGCTTTCGGGGTGTGTCGATAGCAGAGTAAGCGGGTAGCTCTTTGCCTTCTCACTGCGAGCGCTTTCCACCGGTTCCAGGTAAATCGGTAATTCCTGACCAAATTGCTTTATGCTTTCAACGTAAAACTCGACCCTGCCGGTTGGCGTCCCCAGTTGTTGCGGACGCTCCAGTGGTTTTGCCATCACCGGACCCTGCTTCAGCCTCTCCACCGAAACACCCTCCATCGTAGGGTGGCCAGATGCAAGGATTTCCTCTATGTATTGCTCCTCGGTCTTATCGAAGTATTCACCGTACCCCATCTTCCGGCCCAGCTCTGCGGCTATCTGGAAATCCGATCTGGACTCATAAAGCGGCTCTATCACCTTCTGCTGTAGCTGCAGATAGGGGTGCTGGAGATCGGCCCGACAAAGGTCGGTGCACTCGAAAAAAGAAGCTACCGGCAGCACATAATCGGCATATTTGGCTGACTCGGTCATGAAGAGGTCGCATACGACCAGAAGCTCCAGGTTGGGCAGAAGCTCGGAGGTCACCCGGTTAGTATTGGGCATTTGGGTTACCAAGTTATGCCATGTACACATTAGCGCCTTTATGGGAAAAGGCTCCCCTTTGGTAATGGCATCATGAAGCAACATCAGAGGAATGCTGGTGTAAGGCCCACCCGGCATCAGGAAGGGATGCGCATTCAACACAAAGGAGGAAGGTCGCCTGGCATCGATATTGCCGGTGATTGCCGCCAGCGTGTTTATCGCCCGGCAAGAAAGATCGCCATAGTAACTCCTCTGCATTCCCCACCCCCGATAGATCGAGGCCGGCTTTTGCGTGGCATAGTCGATCGCCAGGCGCCCGATGACATCTTGCGGGACATCCGTGATCTGTGACACCCATTCAGGTGTGTATTCCCGTACCATATCAGCCAGCACTTGATACGCCGGCCGGCACTTTATGCCAGAAACGGTATAAACACCGGTGATTGCCGGAGTTACACCAGGGGTATCAGATGGTTGTGCTCGATCGGCACTCTCGTTAAATACCATGAAACTCCGCCCGCTGCCACCCTCCACCAGGTCACCCTCCCTCAGGAATAGGCCGTTATCGCCCCTCACCAGCAAAGGGCCAACGGTACTTTCGGCTATGAATCGTTCGTCCTGCAGCCCATGCTCCAGGACAAGGTTTATCATGCCCAGTGCCAGCGCCCCATCGGTTCCAGGCCTTATCGGCACGTGCTCATCGGCACGGGCGGCTGTTTCGCTGAAACGGGGGTCGATAACGACCACCCTGCAGCCTTTTTTTCTGTCCCTGGTAATCCTTCGCATGAAGGGATAAACGGTTACCGCCGGATTATAGCCCCAGACAATCGTAAATCTGGGATCGTTAAAATTTCTAAGGTACCTCTCCCCCATAGGCGAGCCGAAGGTAGCCATGTCGGCGCAGGGGCCAGCGGCATCACCACAGCCCCACCAGTCTACCCAGGTCCCTTTGGTCAGGCTTATCAGCCTGGAATAGCCGCCTCCGGTCAGGTTTGATAGTATTGGTGCCGTCCAGGCAACCGAGGTGGAACCATACTTCGTGGCTATCCGCTGCAGCTCAGCCACAATGCTGTCCAGCACCTCATCCCATGATACTCTCCGCCACTCTTCCCCTCCACGTTCCCCTACGCGCTTCAGGGGATAACGCAGCCTATCCGGGTGGTAGACCAATTCAGATGCTGCCAGCCCTTTCTCGCAGGCTCCTTTATCAACCGGATCGGGAAAATCGGCGGGGCGGACTTTACTGATAACGCCGTCTCTTACCTCCACCGATAGCCCGCACCTTTGGTAGTCAGGCACCCCACACACAGTTCGTACGGTTACTTTTCCACCTTTACCACCCATAATCTACCTCCCATCACGTCATGACAACTAGTTGTGACCACGCATATCTCCCCGGACCGTTTCCGAGCATTAGCGATGCGCCGATACGCGGTGAGCACAGTTTACCACACGAAAAGGTGAGGCAACAAACAAGTGAATTGTTCAATTTTGTGCACCACAAATGTTTAAAACTGAATGGCGTGTGCATTCAGTGAATTTCAGGATGCAGCGCCAATGCTATTCTACGCTTGACCACAACTGCTGTTGAAGGCTAATATACCCGTGGTAACCGGGTCTAATCCGGTCAGCCGATTTGTAAGGGTTTACTACCTGTGAGTGCAACTGGTATCTTCTTTCACTACCAGGATGGAGAAAGGCTTCGGGACTTCCCCCAGGCGCTCGAGGGGATACTTTCCCGGGATAACGTCTTCTTCTACGATGCTTTTTACCCACTGAAACCCCCTTGCTCTTTCGACCTGGATCCTATCCCCATCGATGTTATCGGCGAGGTTCATACCCCTGAGATGATTGAGCGGGTAAAAAGAAGCGCCGCCTATGAAGGAGCGCTGTTTTCGGCCTCCGGCACCGTAGCGGCGGCCTTAAGGATCTGGAAGGGAGAGATAGATAGCGCCTTTGTATTCACCGGTTATGGGGACCATCATGCGGGGAGTAATTCCTTTGGCGGGGGGTGCTATTTCAATGGGGCGGCTATTGCCATCCGCGAGCTAAGGAAGCGCTTTGAGGCGCAAAGGTTCGCTATCATAGACACGGATGCCCACCACGGTGACGGCACCTGGGAGATTTTTAACAATGATCCCGATATACTATACTTTTGTTTCTGTTCGGGCAGCTACCAGGAGAAGAACAACAAGGTGAATGTTCAGGTACCCTGGAGGGTGAGCGATGAGGAGTATCTGCGTCTTATTAGCCAGAGTTTCTATCCCAGGGTGGAAGCCTTTCAACCCGAGGCTATTTTCTGGAACTGGGGCTATGACGGAACGCAGGGCGAGTATGGCGACATCGGCCTTACCCCCGACTCACACGGACTGTTCGCCCGGGAGATAAAACGGGCAGCCGACCAGCTCTGCCACGGCAGACTCATCGTCGTCCTTTGCGGTGGAAGCCGACGTGACCTGGCTCGCCGCCTCATCCCGGAGGTCATCCGGGTGCTTGCGGAATAGGGACAGTTTGGCCTCCTGCGCGCTTTGTTTATAAAATGATAAAATGTGTAATAGGGGATTGAATAGATGAAGGTTATTTACCACCCGCGATATGAAGAGGTTTACAGCAGTGACCCTGCAGCCACAACGGGGAGAATGGAGAGCGTCCTGAAGGAGGTCTCACCCCATTTTGAGGTGGTCACGGCGGAACCGGCAGCGGTGGATGACATATCGCTGGTTCACTCCGATGAGCATATACGGGATATTCAGAGGAGTGGCCTGACCTACGAGGTAGCACTGTTAGCAGCAGGAGGGGCTATCAAGGCAGCGGAGCTGGCAATAGGTGGCGAGCCCGCCTTCGGGTTGATAAGGCCGCCGGGGCATCATGCAAGCCAGTGCCACTGCTGGGGGTTCTGTTTCTTCAATAACATGGCCATATCCATTGCCAGGCTTAGAAAAGAGGGCAAAATCGATAAAGCATTGATACTGGACATAGACCTCCACTTCGGAGACGGTACCGATAATATCTTCCGTGGTGTGCCAGAGGTGGTCTACTTCCATCCCGAGGGTAGAGATAGAGAGGAATTCGTGGATACCATTTCGCAGGTTCTGGACCGTGCCAGGGGGGATGTAGTGGCAGTCTCAGCCGGGTTCGACCGCCACGAGCAGGACTGGGGTGGTCTGCTCAAGACCGAGGACTACCAGAATATCGGTGCTCTGGTAAAGCGATTTGCCCAAAGGGAGTGCCATGGCAGAAGATATGGCATGCTGGAAGGGGGCTACAACCATGATGTCCTCGGAATGAATGTCAGGGCCTTACTGGAGGGGATGAGCTAGTTGTCGCATCGGCCTGACCACTCTATCTTGGATATACCATAGATTCTGCGTCTTTTTCTTCTATAACAGGCTGGATCGGACCCCACTTCCCCCTGGCGCCAGCGATTGCTCGGTTCCTGTCGAGGCGGTGGCATCCATATCATTACGGTTCCAGCACACAAGGATCCGCGACTAGCGAAAAAGGTTATATCAAGTGCTGAAAAAATGAGAGAGGTAATAACGGAGTTTCACAGCGGCGATCTTACCCTCGAGGGGGTACTTTGTATGCCGGAAGAAGGCGGTCCTCTACCGGCAACAATAGTCTGCCACCCCCACCCCCTCTATGGTGGCAGCATGGACAATAATGTGGTGAATTGCCTCTGCAGCGCACTCAATGCAGAATCGTTTATCTCATTCAAATTCAACTTTCGCGGTGTAGGTAGAAGCCAGGGGGATTTCGGTAACGGGGCAGGCGAGCAAGAGGATGTCAGTAATGCCATTTCCTTTGTAGCTACGCTGAGCCAAGTTGATCCCGAGCATATTGGGCTCATCGGCTATTCAGCCGGTGCCGCCTTCGCTTTGCCCGTTGGATGTAAGGATTCCCGGATCAAGGCCCTGGGTGCTATCTCGCCCCCGCTTTCCATGTTCGATTTTGAGTTCCTGAAAGGCTGCGTCAAGCCAAAAATCCTGATCTCCGGAAGCAGGGATGATTTTACGCCTATCGGCCGCTTCGTTGAATTTTGCCAGAACCTTCCTGGTCCCACAGAGTATGATTGCATAGAGGGGGCTGACCATTTCTGGTGGGGATATGAACCTGGACTGGCTCGAAAAACCGCCGCCTTCTTCGCTAAAACTCTGAGCCGGTAACTAAAATATACGGTGCGCTCTGATAGATAATAACTCGGGAGGTTATGATGATAAAAGACTTAATAACAAGGAACCGGAGCTACCGGCGGTTCTATCAGGAAGTCTCCATTGAACGTGAGACACTGAGAGAACTGGTTGACCTGGCAAGACTGTCGGCATCGGCAGCCAACCTGCAACCCCTGAGATATATCCTCTCCTGCGACCCGCAAAGGAATGCCCTGATATTTTCACACCTCGCCTGGGCACGTTATCTACAGGGCTGGTCTGGTCCGGGCGAGGGGGAAGAGCCATCGGCATACATCGTTATACTCGGAGACACAGAGGTAACCCGGTCATTTGGCTGTGACCATGGTATTGCTGCTCAAAGCATACTTCTGGGCGCAACTGAGCGTGGTCTGGGCGGCTGTATGATTGGCTCAATAAAGAGACAGAAGCTGCGCCAGGCTCTCGATATACCTTCCCGCTACAAGATACTTCTTGTATTAGCCCTTGGCAAGCCCAGGGAAACGGTTGTTATCGACACAGTGAGCCCTGCTGGGGATATCCAGTACTGGCGAGATAGTAATGGCATTCACCACGTGCCAAAGCGACACTTAGATGACATCATTGTTGGTTAGATATGTACCGGGTTTATATAAGTTGATTCCTATTTTCTCAATATTTCTTCAGCGCAGGAATAACCACCTATTATTACACCCGAAAAACCGTGGCTAGGCATAGCCCACGCCGAAGCAAAGTAGAGGTTCTCAATGGGTGATTTTCGTTGTATTCTTTTTCTTCCCACCTGTTTTGGTATTTGAGCAAAACCATATGCTGTCCCTTCAGGATTTAGGGTGTAGCGCTTGATGGTTTTCGGAGTTCCAACCTCGTATAATTCTACTTCCTCTTTGATGCCCGGTATCAGTTTGTCCAATCTCTCAATAAGTACCTGTGCCACTTCTTTTTTCTTTGCCCGATATTCTTCTTTGCTCAGACCCTCCCAGTCAGAGAGGTAGTCAAGAGTACATATAACACCCAGACCCTTGTTTTCGGGGGCTAACTGGGAATCTATCTGGCTATAGTCGACGAAAACAAACCACCTCTTGGACCAGTCTGCCCTCGAGCCTTCTACCAGGTCCGATTGACTTGATACGTCTCCTCCCGCCACAAATGTAGAATAGCATTTGTTTCCCAACTCTTTCGGTGGCCTCTTGAAGCACAGGTAGACTGAAATAAGTGAACAACTGATCTCTTGCCCTGCCACAACTGATGCTAACTTATCCCTCGCCTCGGAGGGTGGCAATAGCTCATTTAAAACGTTTGGAATAGCCGCATTTGCTACAACAAAATCGCCGAAAGCTTCTTGCATTTCCGTATCTTTACCAGAGGTTTTTCGATATCGAACCCCAATGGCCTTGTTACCCTTTGTAATGATTGAAGTAACTAAATGCCTCAGAAGAACTTCCCCTCTATTGTCTTCAATTACTTTCGCTAAATAATTAGAGAGCTTCTGTGAACCCCCTTTAATGAAATGCCCTCCGCCGGAAAAATAGCCTCCCTGAGCCGCCGAATAGACTAACAGGGACATGGTATAAGGATTGTCATGGTAGTAGCCCAGATTTGCCAACAGCACCAGTTTCAGGTCTTCGTCCTGTATGACTGAGTCCAGGAATGGTCCCAGTGTTGCATTCTCCCGCAACATAACATTTCTAAAAAATATCGGAAAGACTGGAAGAAGAGCGATGAACTTCCATTTTTCTCTCGGCAGTCTGCCCACTTCTTTGTGGATACCCATGATAACTTTGAAGAATCTCCGAATGCCCCTTTCTTCATTAGGAAATCGTTTCACCAGGACATCAATAGCTTCCCGATAGTCATCAGGCACCACGATGTCGACTCTGGGATTTATATAGCGATAAAACTCAGGAACCCTGACAAACTCAACATTGTTAAAAACGCCTAGGTCTTCAAAGATTTTGATCTTCGGGTCATTTTTATCCAGGCCATCCATCTCATGAAGCCCAACCTCCACATTAAAATCCCTCCGTTTAAACGTCGTTGCACAACCTCCGGGGACAACGTGCTGCTCAATCAGCAAAACCTTCTTCCCTTCTTTTGCAAGCTTAGCACCAGCCGTGAGACCCCCGAGCCCAGCTCCTATGACTATTGCATCATATTGCATGATGACCTCCCTCGAATAAGGTTTCTAAGCAGTTCCCCTGCATGCCTCGGTTAATATATATACACCGCTTCGAAGTACTTTGCAATAGAGCGCTTGCGGCATTATACATATCTCGGTAGAATACCTCAAGCAATACGGTAATTGTTAGTCAATATCCAGCACGGCCGGGCTGGCTGGTGGAGTAGGGATACCGGCACAAGTAAGGTGAATGAAGGAGGAAACGGACATGATTGAAGCAATGCTAAGTGAGAGCCAGAAGAGGCTGCGTGGCGAGGCGAGGGATTTCGCCAGGGCTATACCCCGGCAGTTGATACTGGATATGGATGCCGACAAGGTGAGGTATCCCAGAGAGTTCCTGGAAGAAGCAGCCGGGAGAAAGCTGCTCGGCCTCCGCTTCTCCCAGGATTACGGCGGCAGGGGGTTGAGCTGGGGAGACGAGATAATTGCCCTCGAGGAGATCGGGGCACTGCCCCTATCCCTGGGCTGCCTCTACTCGCTGGTGAGCATCTGCGGCGAGGCTTTCCATGCCTTTGGCAGCGAGGAGCAGAACCGTAAATACCTCCAGCCCACTATCCAGGCCAGGCTTTGCTGCGCTGAGGCGCTAACCGAGCCCCGCGGCGGCTCCGACTTTTTCGGCGCCACCACCATTGCCCGCAAGGACGGCAGCCACTATCTCCTAACCGGGCAGAAGCGATTCGTTGTGGGCGCCGAAGGAGCGGACTACTTCCTGGTCTATGCCAGGACCAACACGGAAGCCCCCGGTCGAGAGTCGCTTAGCCTGTTCGTAGTGGAGAAGGACATGGGTGTGGAGGTCAAGCATGTTTACGGGCTTATGGGGACACGGGGAGGCGGAACCGGGAGGATACTGTTTCGCGATGTCAGGGTACCCGAGGAGAACATCATCGGAAGGGAAGGTCAGGGTGGGGAGATATTCTACCGCATGATGATTCCGGAGAGGATGACCAGCGCCGCCGGCATCCTGGGGATGGGGCGTAGCGCTCTGGAGATCGCCGCCCGCTACAGCGATAAGAGAAAAGCCTTCGGCAGCAGGATCAGAGATTTTCAGGCGGTTAGCTTCAAGGTCGCCGATAGCGTGACCAAGCTCGATGCGGCAAGCTCCCTGGTTTACGCCACTGCGATCACAATCGACCAGGGGCTCAACCGCAGACTGGCACGGCGCATGGTCTCCGAGGCCAAGGCCTTCTGCACCCAGGTTGCCTGGGAGGTAGTTAACGATGCCATGCAGATCCTGGGTGGTATCGGCTACACCAGTGTGTATCCCATCGAGCGCATGTTGCGCGATACCAGGCTGGCCATGATCTGGACCGGCACCAACGAGGTGATGAACCTCATCATCCAGCACGAGTACTACCGTGACCTCCTGTCCCGGGGCGACGAGGGCCGGGATGTGGAGGCCGATGCCCTGGAAGCAGAGGAGTTGGAAGAAAAGGTCTACGAGTAACTGCTGTCTTTGACGGACTTATCCGGAAACCTAACCTCTATAGGTTTGAGCCGATGCTCCAACATACCCATGAAAAGAGCCCCCTTTTAACTCTCTCTTGGATCATGGTTAGTTCGAATCCATAATGTTGGAATCAATGGGCAATACAGTGAACCTTTAAAAAATTTCATTCGGTCTTCCCACCCAACATTCGCGATTTGGAGATACGACTATTCCAACAATACGTTTAGACGGACAGGTAAATTGGATAACTGTTGCTGTTTCCGGGAACAGTTCAGCTAATCGCTATAGCTCAATCGACTGCTTATACCCCTTGAAAGTGTAGCTGGAATAGGAAGAGACTGCTGAAATAGTCTCAATCAACCCCCTAATCCCCCAATCTTGGGGGACTTTTTAAAGCTGGGGGACACCCCCAGACCCCCGGCCCCGATTATATCGGGGCACCTCTTTTTCAGCGATCTCTTGAAGTATGCCTATTTATTAGCCTGTAAATAGGGTGATTTCTTGAGCATGTTGCGGCGGTAAAAAGGGCGAAACAGCCGCACCCAGTACCTGCGGTAACCCACCATTGAGGGCATCTCACGGGCAAATTCCTCGAAGGAATGTCGCTGGTAATTCAGCAGCCTCTGGCTCTCGGAGGTATCCATCCAGACAGTGTAATAAGGTTTTGTGCTAAATGCTTCGTCAGGTAAATCCCCGATTCCCATAGCCTCCGACAGACTTCTGACAAAATCTCGGTAGTAAATCTGACTACCCTGGCCACTGCCGATCAGCAAGATTTTTCCCCAGACTTCATCACCGTTTATAGCGTTAGCCAGTGCCAGAGCTACATCCTGCGGATGGAGAAACTGCATCTGTGTATCCTGTGGAACATGGAACACCCAGGAGTCTAAATTCAATACTACTGGTGGTACGACGCCAAAACGGAAGACGGCCCAATCCAACCCCGATTCCTGAACCAATTGTTCGCACTCCAACTTGTGCTGTGTGTAGTGATCCGTTGCTTCGACCGGATCGGAGACGGTACGCGGCAATGGGTTTGGGGGGTTAATACTAAAGACGCTGCTCGATGACGCAAAGATTATTTTGGGTGGCGGGTTAAGTGCTTTCATAGCACTCAGAATACTCTGGGTGCCTCCCACATTAATCTCTCTAGCCTTTTCGGAACGGTACTCAGTCATTGGCGGTAGAGCGAACGCAATGTGAATGATAATGTCCACGTGAAGCCCTACAGCGGTATTCACATCATCGGAGTTGCGTAGATCTCCCCACACTACCTCCACTTGATCTTTGAACCTCTCAGCCTTTCTCTCGGTTGCCTCTGTTTTACGGTCAAAACATCTCACCTGATGCCCTTGATCAAGCAGTTTTTCAACCACATTAGGACCTATGTTTCCAAACGCACCCGTTAGCAGCACTTTCACTTGCGTCTCTCCTAGGCTTTCTCGAACTGCACCAGGGTTGTGTTGGAGCAGTATGCCCCTCCCGGCGAGTGCTCGTCTTTGGTGAGGACGTTGCAACACCCTCCCCGGTCGACACCTTTCTCATCAGGATCATACCAGGCACCCTGGGGGATATCGACTACCCCGGGCATGATCCTCTCCGTTACATGAGCGGGAATGACCGTCTCGCCTCTACCGTTGAACACCCTTACTATGTCTCCGCTTTTAACACCTCTAGCCTGAGCATCAGCTGAGCTAATCCGTATTGCCTGGGTCTGAAGCTCCCTCAGCCAGGGCAGGTTGTCATACTGGGAGTGCGCCCGCCTTTTAAAATGCGTGGTGACGAGCTGAAGAGGATACTTTCCCATCAGCGGATCATTGCGGCTTTCCCATGTCTCAATATACTTGGGAACGGGTGGCATCTGAGGGTCATTCATGTCCGCCAGTTGCTGAGAGTAGATCTCGATTTTACCACTTGGGGTGTAGAAAGGGTTATTTGCCAGGTCATCGATCTGCTTTTTAAAGGCTACGTGGGGCTCGGGAAGCTGGAGCTTGTGGATCCCGTTCTTTTTAAAGGCATCATAGTCGCCGATGTGCTTACTACCGGCGACCATCTCCCGCAGCCATTCGTCATCCGTTTTGTCATTGTAATCAGCTATACCCAGCCTGGCTGCCAGTTCAATGCATATATCCAGATGACTTTTCGATTCTCCTACCGGATCAATGGCTTTATTCATGTACCCGTAGAAGCCTGTTGCTCCGTCAAGAGCCATGTCATTCTTCTCTACGGTGGTAACTGTAGGTAGCAAGATATCAGCAAACCTGGCTCCTGCTGTCATAAACTGCTCGAAAGCAACAACGAATTCAAGGTCTTTCAGGGCTTGAACTGCCTTATTAATATTAAGGTACTGATTAGGGTAGTTAGTATCTACCAGGTAGAGTAGCTTGTAGTCAGCGGGATAACCGCCAGCTTTGCCTTTTAAAATGGCGTCTGACATTTTGGCCACATTTACCTGGCCCCTCCTCATGGCTACACCATGGCTGGGGAGGGCATTCTTTCGGGGCGGGGCGTCATATTCAACCGGGTTGCGCGGTGATCTCATACCCCGACCCAAACTAAAGTATGCAATTGGGCCGGCTGTAGGCCACGACCTCCCTCCTGAACTCCCACCATGGATGCCGACATTGCCAGTCATAGCTGCCAGCACCATGGCTGCACGGTGGTATTGCTCACCATATGCAGTACGTCCTGGCCCGATGCCGGCGATTAATGCTGCCGGCCTGGTAGTGGCATATTCCCTTGCCAGGCCCTCTATCGTGGTGGATGGCACACCGGTTATAGCCTCAGCCCATTTAGGGGTCTTAGGTACACCATCCTCTATACCCATAACATAGTCCTTGAACCGGTCGAAACCAACAGTGTAGGAATCGAGGAATTGTTGGTCGTAGAGGTTCTCATTAATTATCACTGAGGCCATGGCTATCAGCATGGCAGCATCGGTGCCAGGTATTATGGGAATCCACTGGTCGGCAAAGGTAGCGGTAGAGTCTGTGTATCTGGGATCAATGGAGACAATTCTAGTGCCCGCCTCCCTAGCCTGAGCCAGGTACCAGGAGGTATTGGTATTCTGTATGGTGTTTGCCGGGTCCCATCCCCACATGATTATCAGGCGGGAATTTAGCAGGTCGTCCCTTGTATTGCCTGTGTCCACCGTGCCATAGGTAGCTAGCTCAGCAAAGAGGCCACCATCGAAAGAAAAGGTGCCCCAGACATCGGAGCAGCCTCCTATCATGTTAAGCACCTTATAGTGGCACATGGCATTGTGTACAACAGATGTATCTCCACCCGACCATTTGAATAGAATAGCTGCAGGACCATAAGTTTCCTTAACCCGGTTCAGTTCCTTGGCTACAGTGTCCAGTGCCTCATCCCACGATATCCTCTCAAACTTACCCTCTCCCCTTTCGCCTACCCGTTTCATAGGATATAAGAGGCGGTCCGGGTTATAGACTCTCTGTCTTAAGGCTCGGCCCCTGAGGCATGCCCTGAATTGGGGCTCTTCTCCATCGTCGGTCTCGATTCTGGTGATTTTACCATCACTGATATAGAGCTTGAGCAGGCAACCCCCACCGCAATGACTGGTGTGGGTGGTGTAGATTACCTCTTCAGTCATATCTGGACTTTTACTGGTTTCTGCCCTCATTCTTGCTTCCTCCGATGACCTTTTGTCTCAACTATCTAGAGTATGAGACTATTAAAACCTAACTAACGGCGAGATGTAGTATATTCAGGCTTGGGCTTGAATATCGCGGAGGGCTTAATACTGTCATTATAGGCTAAACCTACAGCCTCTCTTACCTGTCCATACTTAGCTTCCAATTCCTCGAGCGTTCCCGCATCTAGTGCTCGCATGGGGCATCCGGCCACGCAAATGGGCTGCTTGCCCTCTGCCCAGCGCTCCAGGCAGAGGTCGCATTTCTGCATCTTGGCATTATCCTCAGCACCGAACTGCGGCGCGTCATATGGGCAGGCTTCGAGACATAACTGGCACTTATCCTTTCCCAGGCAGGTAGCACTATCAACCACTACTATGCCGTCTTCAAGGCGTTTGACTATGGCATCCACCGGGCAGGCTGGCACGCAAGCCGGTTCAGCACAGTGATAGCAGTGTATGCCCAAGAAGGCAACAAATGGGTGGGGATATTCGCCCCGCTCTATGGTCGCTACCCTCATCCAGCTTGCCGGCCCCGCCGATACATCGTGCCAGTCCTTGCAGGCCACCACGCAGGTATAACAGCCGGTGCACCTGGTCTGATCGAAAAAGAAGGCTAGTTGCATATCTTTATCCCCTGTCACGCTTCTTTATCTCAATTAGCTCTATCATGAAACCGCCAATGCGGTCGGTGTTCAGGTAGGCGAACGATACTCCAACCTCAGGGTAACTATGCTGAAATACTGGCTCGATACCATCCTTAGCAAACCTGGACAGCGCTTCATCAATATCGTCCACCCGGAATCGCAGATGCTGCAACCCCTCTCCCTTTTCCTTTAGAAACTCGGTGTGGGGTGTTTCTCCTTCCAGCACCTGAATCAGCTCGATCTCGATGGGGCCTGAGCGGGCGAAGGCCAGCTTCAATTTGCAATCGCATTTCTGTCCCCGATAGGTAGCTCCCTTCATCTCAAGCTCCAAAACATTAAATGGTCCCCAGCCAAAGGTAGAGCTATAGTAATCCATTGCCCGATCTATATCCTCTACCACAATGCCTATCTGCTCCACCGGGGGTAATTCTACTGTTGGTTCCTTTTGTGTTGCCATCTCTCTTTATCCCCTTTCTGATATTTTTAGGTAAATACCTCGGCCCTTGCCGCAAAACTACCGAACGCTCAAGCTCACAGGCATTAGCTATTTTTCAGCTCACCCGAAAGATTATAACACTACAACTCTGATTTTATCGCAAGGTGTGCTCAGGCGGTGGGGAAGACGGCAGAGATGGTAGCAGAGATCATATCCGGAGAGGAATAGCATCTGACCTTCGTTTATATAAGATCCAGGCGTCTCTTGCCGCAGAATTAAACATTGCTCTCATGCTAACTGGTGTGCAAAGTAAACCTGGAGTCAGGTAGCACTCAATTGACAATTTGTGCTACTCAATTGGAAAATGTAAAGAAAAATTGCCTCTGGACCATTATTCTTAAAAGCTGTCTTTTCGGGCTGTATGACCACTAAAAGTGGCAGAATCCTTCTACAACTGACCTTAAGCTACCCTCCATCATCTCCGATAATAGTGAAATGGTCGATGTCATGGAAGTAGTCACCTGTCCTATTATCGCTAAATACCGCCTGCACCCGCATACCGGCCGCAATTTTCTTTTCATCCGTCTCATCGAGGCAATGCACAATGTTGGAATCGGCACCGTCAAGCCTGATATACGCTGCCGTGTACGGAATCCTCTTCGGCTCCCCTTTGGTTGTATCAATATAGGGAAAGTTCGTTACGGTGAAGGCGAGCAATGTCCCTTCGTCACCCACCTCCGTGAACTCTTCCATGGTTACGAAGCAGTCGCGACACACCATACGTGGCGGTACGTAAACTTTACCGCAACAAGGACACTTCACCCCGACTATCCGCTTGTTATCCCTCAGCTCCTTTAGGAACCTGCTATAGTAGAAACCGGCGTGATAACTGTACGGCATATCGGCAGTGCACTTTACACTGAGCGCCTCGGTTTCCATGCTCTTCCCTTCCATAGCGAACTCACCTCTAATTGAGCTGAGGCGATGAACTGATCACCGTCACATCGGACCAGAAACACCCGCCGAAACCGGTGGCAACGGCCAGCTTCGCCCCCTCCACCTGCTTCCGCTCCGCCTTTCCCATAACCTGCAGTGCGGCTTCCCCTATTCTCAACAGCCCGGTGGCGCCAATGGGATTGGTTGCCAGTACCCCGCCCGAGGGGTTTATGGGAAGCTCGCCACCCATTTCCGTCGCCCCGCTCCTTATAAGCCCCGGTCCTCCCCCCTCCTCACATATCCCCAGTGCCTCCATCCAGCAAACGCCTGCCGTCGAGGCAGGTATGTAAAGCTCCGCCACATCAAACTGTTTGAACGGGTCAGTGACTCCCGCCATCTCATAAGCCTCGCGTGCAGCAACCTCCAGCGAGGGCAGGTTCGCCAGCCCGATTCCATCGGCCATGTGGACCAGAATATGGCAATCCCCCACTCCCAGTACCCAGGCAGGCCGGTCAACAATCTTCCTCGCCTTGTCCCCGCCGGCAAATACAACAGCGCAGGCACCGTCAGTCCGGGGACACATGTCGAGAAGCTTGATAGGGTAGGAAATGTATTGCGATTTCATTACCTCCTCAACGGTTATCGTCTGCCGGAGATGGGCATAGGGATTGTATCTCGCTGCATTGTTATGGTCTCTCACCGAGACCAGCGCAGCATCCTCCTCGGTAGCGCCATACTTGCTCATGTAGGCGGTATACTGCGCCGCCAGCGGGCCAATCGCTCCACCGGCGTACTCCCTCTCGGTGATGGGGTCGAAGCAGGTGGATATGGCTGCAGTGGTGTCGGATTCGGAGTTCTGCTCCCAGCCGATGGCCAGTACCGTATCAAACAAACCCGATGCCACGTGATAGAATGCAGCATGGCCTACCGCGCTACCCGTCGTCCCTCCCGTGGTTACCTTCATGATCGGCTTCATATAACCACCGGAACCATCCACACTCCACATATCCACATAGTTGATCGACTCGAAATGGTCCATGTTGCCAATCACTATTGCATCTATATCCGCCATGGTGAGCCCCGTGCTTTCCAGGGCCCTCTTAACGGCAACGCATATCAGTTCCTGACCCTTGTACTCCTTATTCTTACTTTTATGATGGGTTTGACCCACCCCTACTATTGCCACCCCGTTCTTCATGGCGTTAACGCTCCCCTAAAACGAATAGGTCACATATAATCCGATCTAGCTCTCGAGGACAAATACACAGTGTCCCTGCCCACATGCTCCCTCGATACCATGCGCCAATGCTACCTTCGCTCCCTCAACCTGTCTGGCACCGGCCTCACCCCTTAACTGCAGCACCGCTTCGGCAATCCGCACCAGCCCGGCAACCTGAACCGCATGCGCGGAGAGCACCCCTCCGGATGGGTTAACAGGCAAAGCGCCACCTAACTCGGTCACACCCGAATCCACCATGTTACCGCCTTCACCCCGCCCACACAGGCCCAGCCCTTCCATCCACATTAGCTCCATATATGAGAAAGCATCGTAGACCTCTGCCAGGTCAATTTCATCCATGGGATTTATAACTCCAGCCATTTTGTAAGCCCTTCCCGCAGCCGAAACCAGTGCATCTACCTCAGCCAGATCGCGATCCCCCAGATGATATGCATCGGCACAATGACCGATGCCCTTTATCCATATAGGCTTGCTGCACCTCTCCCCTGCTGTCTTCTCCTCTGTCATTATGATCGCGCATGCCCCATCGGAGATGGGAGAGGCATCAAGGAGCTTTATCGGGTCCGCCAGCACCCTGGATTTAAGAACATCTTCGACGGTTATATCCAGCGGCAATTGTGCGTAAGGGTTGGCCTTAGCATTTCCATGGTTCTTTACCGATACTTTTGCGCATTGCTCCTCGGTGACCCCGTATTTTGACATGTAACTTCTCATCTGGAGCGCCGATGAGCTTATGGCGTCAACCCCCAGGACACGTTCGTAGACAGGATCGAACATGGCATTGCTGATGACCTGCGGGATACCCTCAGAGATCTTGCTCTGCGCCACCACTAGTGTCACCTTGTGGAGGCCGGAAAGTATTCGCATAGCCCCCATGAGTGCACCGTAGGTGCCATCCCCTTCCACATTGGTGGTTGGTACCCGGTGGGAACCGGTTGCTTCCGTAATCGTCATGCAGGAGATGGTACGTCCATCCCAGAAATCGTTGCAGACAGTGATCGTATTATCAATGTCTCCGATGGTAAGCCCAGCATCCTCCAGTGCCTCGCAGGTAACCTGGTAGGCCATCTCAGCATGGGATGCCGGGTTGTATCTCCTATACCTGGTCTGAGCAACTCCGATAATGCCCACTTTATCCACTTTATAACTCCTAGCAAAGACGCACCTGGGCACGAGCACCGCTTAAGGCTCAAGAGGCTTGAAATACATAATATCCAGATAGTTACCTTCCCGAGCTTCACGAAACACAGCCTTTAACCTCATACCAACCCTGATATTATCCGGCTCAACCTCCCCCAGCAGATGCATTAGCCCGGTGCTCGCTCCATCCAGCTTTACTATGCCCAGGGCGTACGGGGGCTTCTGTGGCTGGATGCCCGGTACGGCATATCTTATAACGGTGTAGGTCAATAAGGTGCCGACGTCCCCGACCTCAACCCATTCATCTATAGCGCAAAAACACCGCGGGCAGGTCTCCCTGGGTGGCAAATACACCCGCTCACACCGGGGACATCTGGTTCCCCAGATTTTGCAGTTGTCCCTTATCTCCCGGTAAAACCTGCTCCCGACCCTTCCGGCATGCCAGGTATAAGGGAGCTTTATGCGGCTGGGATACATCAAAGTACCGCTGTCACCCAGTTCCTCGCTTCTTACCGCCATCCTTTGCTCCTTGCCGTTCCGGATTCCCGGACCCTCCCTTACCTGCCATGTGGCAGTTTCAGGAAGGCTGAATATATCACAATCCTTTCAGCCACTCTATTTCACAGAACTCGACCTCAGCTCGGTTTCCTGGCAATAAATACCTTTATGGTGGATACTGCCACATCCTCCCCTCGCTGGTTCTTAACCGACTGCTTCAGATTGACAACGCCACCCAGATCACCCTTATCCTGCTTGTCAACTACCTCCAGTTCAACGTGAATGGTATCGCCGATCTTGGTGGGTGCGGTAAACCGCACCCTGTCCATACCGTAGAACGCTATAATTGCCATCTCGTAAAGCGGCATGAGCCCGGTCGCCACCGAAAGCACCAGCATGCCATGGGCTATCCTCTCCCCGAAAGGGCCCTTCTTAGCATATTCCACGTCAGTATGAAGCGGATACCAGTCCCCGCTAAAAGCGGCGAAGTTGACAATGTCGGCTTCGGTGATCGTTCTCGCTCTGGTTACCTCCACATCACCGACCTGAATCTCTTCAAAATACTTCATATCGCCTCCCGCTGCTAGTACCCTTGGTATAAAACCTAGCGTTTAGCATTCTACCATTATCCTAAAAATCGCGCATCTCCAGCAAGACAATGGAATCAATTCCTTGATGAATTAAATGAATTCTTCTATCGGTATAATATTCCTTAAAACACAGTACGTCATCACCAGGAATAGTGCAGTATATCCAGAAACCTGTTCTATCCTTTCCGGCACTCGCAGCGGGATACGCCGCCCCGTAGTTAGATATACAATATCTGAGAGAAGGATTGCCATGAAGAAGAAGTATAGTGCTGGCGAGAATATATTGTAGTTAACCGCGGCGGCGAAATCACCGTGGGAGATAGCGTGAAAGGCTCTGGTCATGCCGCAGCCGGGGCATTCTAGTCCGGTCAGGGTATGAAACAGGCAAAGGCTGACCCCTTCCCCTTGCCAGAACCAGGCTGCGATAAATACTGCACCCAGGACGGCGATGCGTAGTAACCGTGTCTTATTTGCGCACTGTAGCAATCTTGTTTACTTCGTTCTGGATCACCGCTAGGCTGATTATGCCAAAAAATATGCCCACCAGAAGCGATATAAGAGAAACGTCATTTACCTCTATCCCTCTTTTCTCCTGAATCTCCACTATATATTTGGGATACTGGTAATAACAATATAAGAAGTATATACCACAGGTTATAAACCCCAGGAGAAAATCAATAACTCCATTTGGCTTCGTTCCACCCTTGAGCCGTTTTATATCATCAGCGAGAACAATAAACCAGTATATTTGGAAGAGGCCGCATGTGAGTACTGATAATACAATGTATAGAGGTATACCCCTCTCGCTTACCTTTGCCCGTTTAGCCATTTTTCTCCTTTCATAAGCCCAAATCTGCTAAAGCTACCTCAGGATATTACTTATTTAAGCTCATTCCTCCCCAACCAACTTTCAACCAGGTTGGAATCCTTATGTTATCACCAAACCTCCTCTGCTATTCTATTCCTTTATGATTTGGAATAATCGGGAGTTCTCTATCACTATTGCAGTGGCGTAAACCTCACCCCTTCGCTATTTGACCCAAATAGTATGCCCATCCCTGCTGATTGTCAAGCATGTGTAAGCTCTTTGCCTGTGATCTGCCTATGCATCTGAGAGGATTATCCTCAGCACCCCAAGAGACATCTGGTAGCCCCAAACGAAAACTCTCCCAGGAAGTAGCTGATACCTTCTTTGGCTTGCCTGTCCACCCCTTTTTCTGCGTTGCTTCTTTCGTCCGTGTGTAGCGCCCTTATCCCTGGATTGACACTCCGTATACTAAATACTCTTTTCATTTGGATAGTAGTGTGTTAAAATTATAATAGCTTCTAAATAGTCTTTTCGGAGAGGGAGATGCCCAGTAGATTTGAGAAGTTTACCGAGAGAGCTCGCAAGGTTCTCAGCCTGTCCCAGGAGGAAGCTCAGAGCTTCAACCATGACTATATCGGAACCGAGCACATACTGCTGGGTCTGGTTCGTGAGGGCGAGGGTGTCGCCGCCAAGGTGCTTATTAGCCTCGGTGTGGAACTGGATAAGGTACGCAGCGCTGTAGAGTATATTATCGGGCGAGGTGAAAAAGGCGTTAGCGGCGAGATCGGGCTTACCCCCAGGGCGAAGCGGGTTATCGAACTCGCTGTGGACGAGGCACGACGGCTTAACCACAATTACATCGGTACCGAGCATCTCCTCCTCGGGCTACTACGCGAGGAGGAAGGGGTAGCCTCTGGTGTGCTGGAAAGCATGGGCATCAGCCTGGACAAGGTGCGTGCCGAGACGGTGCGCATACTGAGTCAGAGCACGTCTAAATCTCATACTAGCATCCGTCCCGCCTCGAAGACCCCTACTCTGGACCAAATTAGCGTTGACTTGACCGATGCGGCTCGCAAGGGAAAGCTGGACCCTATTATTGGACGCAAAAAGGAGATCGAGCGAGTCATTCAAGTCCTCAGCAGGCGCACCAAGAACAATCCCTGTCTTATTGGCGAGCCCGGAGTTGGCAAGACAGCCATTGTAGAAGGACTGGCTCATCACATTGTCGCCGGAGACGTCCCCAAATCCTTGCGGGATCGGCGGCTGCTTACGCTGGACATCGGGGCACTGGTTGCGGGGACCAAGTATCGGGGTGAGTTTGAGGAACGGTTAAAGAAGGTCATCGATGAGGTAAAGACTTCGGGCAACTGCAGCCTCTTCATCGATGAAATACATACCATTGTTGGAGCTGGCGCTGCGGAGGGCGCTGTTGACGCCTCCAGTATTCTGAAGCCGCCACTGGCGCGCGGGGAGCTTCAATGCATCGGGGCAACCACCGCGGACGATTATCGAAAGCACCTGGAGAAAGACGCAGCTCTGGAACGCAGGTTCCAACCCATCACAGTTGAAGAGCCTTCAGTGGAGGAAACCGTGGAGATCCTGAAGGGTATTAAGAGCCGATACGAAGAGCATCATCAACTGACTATAAGCGATGAGGCCCTCGACACCGCAGCGGCACTGGCGGCAAGATATATACCCGACCGCTTCCTCCCCGATAAGGCTATCGACCTGATCGATGAGGCGTCTTCCCGGTTGCGGATCAGGCATCTCTACGCCTCCCCTAGCTTGAGTGATGCGATACAGGACCTGGAGACGCTGCGGCAGGATAAGGAGGCAGCTATCGCTTCCCAGCAGTATGAGCGAGCTGGAGAGCTACGGAATCGCGAGCTTGAGCTTGAAAAGGTAGTGAAAATACATGAGGAGGAGCAGCAGGAGAAACAAGAGTCGGAGCTGCTCGTGGTCACATCTGAGGAGATTGCAGAGGTGGTGAGTATGTGGACCGGGATCCCGGTCACCCGCCTGGCTCATGATGAGACCACACGACTGCTCCAGATGGAGGAGGTGCTACACCAGCGCATCGTTGGCCAAGATGAAGCGATTAACGCTATAGCTAAAGCGGTGAGACGGGCCCGGGCTGGACTGAAGGACCCCAGGCACCCCATCGGCAGCTTCATCTTTCTCGGCCCCACAGGAGTTGGCAAGACCGAACTGGTGCGGGTGCTCGCGGAATTCATGTTCGGGAGTAGAGATGCCCTTATCAGGCTGGACATGTCGGAGTTTATGGAGAAGCATGCGGTATCCCGCCTGGTTGGGGCACCACCGGGTTATATCGGTTATGATGAAGGGGGTCAACTCACCGAGGCAGTGAGGCGCAAGGGCTACTCGGCGATCCTTCTGGATGAGATTGAGAAGGCGCACCCCGATGTTTTCAATATACTTCTCCAGATCTTCGATGATGGCCACCTCACCGATGCTAGGGGAAGACGGGTCGATTTTCGCAATACCATTATCGTCATGACCAGCAATATAGGCGCCGAACTGATAAAAAGGGATACTACGCTGGGCTTTGCCACCAAGACCGATGAGGCGAAATCCCAGCAGCAGGTCTATGAGAGGATGAAGAGCAAGGTGCTCGATGAGGTGAAGCGGTTCTTCAGACCAGAGTTCCTCAACCGCATCGACGGTACCGTGGTGTTCCATGCCCTGAGCAAGGAGCATATCAGGCAGATCGTCGACCTTATGCTTCGCGAGGTCTGGCAGGAGCTTGAAGAGAAGGCTGTCAAGCTGGAGGTTTCCGACACCGTGAAAACCCTGCTAGGCGAGAAGGGCTACGACCCCGTCTTCGGTGCGCGCCCCTTGCGCCGTGTGATTCAGGATTTGGTAGAGGACCCACTTTCCGATGCCTTACTTCGCGGGGATTTCGGTTCTGGAGATACGGTGCTTTTAGACTGCGAGGATGATAAAATCGTGATTCGAACCCTTGAGGCGGCAAAGTCCTCTCCATAAAATACAGAGGGTGGGCATAGCTGCCACGCCTTGAAGGTATTTGATCAAGCAATCAGTCTTGGAAGCCAGGTCTTCTAAGGCTGGTTTTTTATTGCTTGCCTTATCCCCCCATCTATAATCTAGTTTGGATACATTAATAGGCCTATTTACCGTCATTGTATTGCATTCCTTCACCTGTTATCATAAGCACTCCGACCCATGCCCAAGCCTCGGCTGAGCTATCATATGTGATGAGGAATTTAATATTAAGCACAAGGAGGAGATTGCCCGCGCTGGCTCATAGTGGGAGGAATAATGGTCTAGTGATATTAGTCCCCATCACTTGGACCATCACACCCCATTGAGACACTTATACGTGCTCACCAGCCTCGATTCTTCTTCCATTGAGGCACAATACTTACTAATGTATAATACCTAAGACACACAAACATGGATAAACGGCGAAATTTCTCGTTTGTGTGCGATGTGGGTCTGTGGCTCAAGTAACGGCTTAAGAGAGGCCGCAATGAATAAAGGGCGAAAAGAGCGAAAATTCG